>JABDAY010000041.1 GCA_013288895.1 Chlamydiota bacterium
CCTAATGTTTTATGTACCTCTATTGCTGCTCCAATGATTTTTTGTGTTAAATCCTGATGTTGATATTAGACCTCCGGGTTGTACGAAAATTTTCTTTCAAAAGGAGTATACTTATCTATACGAAATTTTTCTAGCGGGAATTGCTGAACTCGACTTCCCTTTTCTTCGTTTTGCGTTTTTTGTTTTGCGATTTGCGTTTATTTCTTGTAGATCCAGGCGGGGCCGTTGCCGAAGCGGCGCAGGGTGTAGTCTTTGATCCCTTGGAGGGCGGCGGAGTAGCGGAGGATGCGTTCTTTCCGTTTTTTGTGGTCGTCGCGTGGGCGGATGAGGCGAAGGCATTGGAGCTGGAGGGTTTTGAGGAATTTTAATTTATAAAGGTTGAGGATATCGGGGATAAGGATGCGGACGTAGAGGGAAAGTATTTGGGGAAGGGTGCGATTGCGCTCGATCCAAAGGAAGCGGTTGCGCCACCAGAAATAAGTGGAGTGGGTTTTTCCTCCCACAAATGAGGCTGAGACTTTATGCCAAAGCTTTGCCTCTGGGCAAGTCATAGTCGAGAAGCCCGCTTCTCTTGCGCGAAAACAAAAATCAGCTTCTTCCCAGATAAGAAAAAATTGAGGCTCTAGAAAACCGATTTTTTCAAAGACCTCTTTTTTTACAAATAAGGCGCATCCGCAGGCATAGTCGATGGTTTGGCTAGAATCCCAGGCACCTTCATTATCAATCTGCCTTAAGCCTACGAGGTCAAAGACCCCTTTTTTTTGGTTCCACATTCCCCCAAAGTGATCGAGCTTAGTTGGCTCGTCATAGAGATAAGGTTTGGCGCCGAGGATCCCGATTTTTGGATCAGACTGGATGGTTTTTACAAGGGCGTTTAAAATATGGGGATCTACAATAGTATCATTATTTAAAAGAAAAATATAATCGGCAGTACTTTTCCGAATCCCCTCATTATTACCTGCGGCAAAACCCAGATTTTCCCCCGTTTCGATAATAGTGATCTCAGGATGCTCTTTTTTTATAACGGCCACTGAATCATCTGTAGAACCATTATCGACCAAAAGAATTTGAAAATTTGAATAGTGGATTTTTTTAAGAGATTCAAGACATTCCAAGGTGTCTTTTTTCCCATTCCAATTTAAAATAATAACATCAACCTTCATAAGCCTTCCATCCACGTTCCCGATATTGTATAGCAGCTTCTCTGGGATTTTCTCCCTTTATTATCCCACGGCCTACGATCATAATATCGTTTCCAAGATTAATTATCTCTTCAGGAGTTCTGTATTGTTGCCCCAAATGGTCTTTTTCTACCCCGATCTGGACGCCCGGGGTCATATGAATGAAGGCAGGATTATTAGAAATTTTTTTCTGTGAAATAAAACCCATAACAAAATCGGGATATTGTTCTGCCATCGCCACCGCCTTTTCTGTGTAGTCCCCGTGTGCCAGGGATCCTTCTGAACTCATTTGGGCAAGTAAAAGTAGTCCTCTTTTCTTAGGAAGGCCCACCTCACGCAGCCCTTCAATGATCCCGGGGCCCGGAATAATGTGAGCATTTACAATGTCTGCCCAATTGGCGATGTGATAAATGCCCCCTTTGTATTGTTCCCAAACGGTGAACCCAATATCAGCGAATTTCCGATCTTCAAAAATCATAAATTGATGTTTTTGAGCAATTTTTTGGAGCTCATCCGTAAGCTTCGGAGTGAAATCTTTCAAAATGTCGATATGGGTTTTAAAGACGCAGATTTCAGGGCCGAGCAGGTCCGCTAGACTCAAAAGCTCGCTTGAGGATGTCACATCTGCAGCAATTGCCAAATTCGTTTTCTTATTTTCCATTAAAAGAAAAAGATCTCTAGCTACAGGATTCTTACAGTGTTTTGCTCTCTCAACGTGTCGCATGATATCCAAATATGTCTTTCATTGAGATGAGAGGGTAGACATTAAATCCAAGAGCTTCGAGTCTCTCTTTTCCCCCTTCCTCTCTATTGACCACAACTACAATATCCCGAATATCGAGTTTTTCCTCTTTTAATGCATCAATTGTCTCTAAAATGCTCATTCCAGAAGTGATCACATCTTCGATAATAACGCACCTATCGTCTTCTTTATAAATCCCTTCAATCATTTTCTTTGTGCCATAATCTTTTGCTTCTTTTCTTTTCATGAGCATGGGAATGTTATGCGTTAAAGAGATAGCTGTTGCAAGAGGGAGGGCAGTATAAGGAACGCCGCATACGAGGTTAAAGGAAAGGGGTTTTATTTTTTCCCATATCATTTCACTAATTTTTTTTAAAAGCGAGGGGTAGGCAATAATCATTCTTAAATCGATATAAATAGGGGAAGTGGCTCCACTCTTTAAAACGAAATTGCCAAACTTTATAGCTCCTATTTCAAAGAGTTTAGCTATGAGCGCGCTTGTGTTTGCTTTCATGGTATTGCATTCCTATGTAAGGATCCCACATCATAGCAGTGCCCGTCATTGCGATAGCGGCGCCCGCCTCTAAAAACAGATCGAAGTGCTCGGGAAGTACTACCCCTCCAACACCTAAAATCGTGAGATCCAATTTTTCTTTTTTATTAATTTTTGCAGCATTCCGGATAAATTCTAAAGCCGCATTTCTTATCGGGCCACCGCAAATGCCACTTGTCAATCGATGCGCGCCTAAAGCGGGGTTCCCTTTTTCATCGATCACAGCCCTTCCAATGGTATTAATCCCACATACCCCTAATACACCAGCAAAGGCTGCCTTTACCAGCATATCATTCATTTGCTCTAGGCTACCAAAAATCCCCACTTTTATAATTAACGGGATGGGATGAATAACTTTAGCTATTGCTTTACCAAATTCATACACAATATCAGGCGACATATAGAGAGAGCCCTCTTTTTTAGCGACATTGGGACAAGAGAAATTAGCCTCAATAATTTTAGCTCCCCCCTCTTTAGCAAGGAGAGCTGCAGCAATAAAATCTTCAAGAAAACCGATCTCTCTTCCTGGGGTGCCCACAACAGAAACAATCATCACCTGTCCTGGCAGCAAATAATTGTTTGCCTTTTGAATGTCTTCGAGCAAAAATTCAGGAGACATCGAGGGCATTCCAAAAGAATTAGTCACAGCTAGATCTTCAATATTTTCTTTAGGCTTAGGTAAAATCCGAATAGCCCCTCCCTCCTTAGGAGAGAGTTGTCCCTGAGTGTCCACAAAAACCATATTAGGCAAAGGGTGCGCTGGGTGCGCACCAGATCGAATTGTCTTGTAGGTCAAAACATCAAACCCAAGTCTCGCTGCAAGTTTGATCCAATTGGAGCTCAATAAAGGGCCTGCAGGGATACCAATAGGTGAGGCCACTTTATGACCTAAAAAGTCGATCCATTTTTCCTCAGGCGGCCACTTCCTCTCCGGAATCTCTCCATCAAAGAAAGGCCCTTTCTCTACATTTTCCAAATAAGTTTTTTTAATATCATAGATGGGAGGATGCTCAGGAAACCAGTTCATAAACCCTCCCTTTTAAAATCGTGTACACAGGCCATCCTTTAAGCAGCCTTCCTTCAAAAGGGGACCAGCCACATTTTGTCTTTAAGTGGTCAACCTTTGCCAATTTATTTAAATCGATCAGAACAACATCATCGTTTTTTGGGAAACGAAATATTTTTTCCACATTGTCCCTCATCAGCCTGACGATATCATTTAGGGATAAACCCCCATTGAGCAGCATTGGAAGGGTCGTTTCTACGCCGGGAACCCCCGATGGGATCTTGCCGCTTTTTTTTTCTTCTCGCGTATGTGGAGCATGGTCAGACCCAATCGTATCGATCATCCCACTCTTTACGGCTTCCCATAAGGCAACGTTGTCCTCTTTTGTTCTAATAGGGGGATTCACCTGCTCTTTTGAGGTCTCTACATTTAAAAATAAATGATGAGGAGTTGTTTCTGCAAAAACAGTTACACCCTCTTTTTTAGCTTGTGCAATTAACTCGATCTCTTCTTTTGTAGTGATATGGACAAGATAAAGCCGCGTCTTATTCATCTTCGCAAGCGCAAGAGCTTTTTTCGTAGCGCTTATGGCAACTTCCCTTGACCTGATCTCCCCATGCGCATGATATTTTTTTTCTCTTTCTTGGATCATCTTTTCATCTTCAGCATGTATTGCTAAAACCAGATCATGGGCGGCAGCTAGTTTAAAAACTGTTTCCAGGCTTTGATCATCATCCATGACAAGCCCGCCTGTTGAGGCTCCCATATAAATTTTAATCCCTATTATCTGGTCTTTAACTTTGGGGATTTCATCGAAATGATTTTTATCAGCGCCAAAGAAAAGGCCATATCTTAAGGGGATATCTACAGCTTTTAGCTGCTGATCGATCAGTTTCTTTTTTTCTTTTAACGTTTCAAGAGTGATTGTTGGCGGGATCGTATTGGGCATATCAAAAACAGTGGTGATCCCCCCGTAAATAGCAGCTTTTGCCCCCGTCTCCCAATTCTCCTTATGCTCCAAACCGGGTGTGCGAAAATGCACATGGGGATCTATTAAAGCTGGGATTAAAACAAGACCTGACCCATCGATCACCCGATCTTCCCCTTTCACTTCATAATCGATCTTACGCCCGTCCATTGTCTGAACATTTTTAATTTCGATCACGTTCCACAACCTTTTCACAGTATTTACATTGAAGATGGATGATGTTTTTAAACTCTTCGACAAAAAACACTGTCCGAATATGCTCGCTTCTAGTGATACACGTGGGGTTTGGGCAAGTTAAAATCCCTTCAATAACTTTGGGAAGCTCCGCCTTGACCTTTTTTTCTAACTTATATTTCCGAATGATATTGATTGTTGCAAGCGGCGCAAACACAGCAATATCGCTCGCTTCTTTCTCTGTCAAAAATCTCTTCTCAACCTTAATAAGGTCTTTCCTTCCCATCGACTTAGAGGGCAAATTGAGCCCAATCGTCACAGGACTTCCCCCATCCGTTAGCTTCAGCAGCTGCACAATCTTCAGCGCCTGAAACACAGGGATATGGTCGATCACCGTCCCTTCCTCAATCGCCGCCACAGACAACATCTTTTCCATAACCCAAGCCTCTTTTTCCCCTCCGACTGTACCACTGGATCAATTTTTCAGGGAAGACCATTCGCTTTCGATAATGTTATTCAGATCTGAAAACTGGGGCTTGAAATGGAGGATTTCTTGTGCCTTTTTTGTATCTGCTACAGCTTCTGGAACATCACCCTCTCTTCTCGGCATCATCACGCAAGGGACTTTTTTTGCGGTGACCTTTTCGATGGCGCTGATGATTTCAAAAACAGAAAGGCCTTTGCCTGTTCCTAAATTAATCACTTCGCTCTTACTTCCCTCTTCTAAATACCGAAGAGCTAAGAGGTGCGCCTCTGCCAGATCTTTTACATGGATGTAATCTCGGATGGCAGTCCCATCAAAAGTGGAATAATCCGTTCCAAAAACCATCAAGGGAGATTCTGGATGTAGGATAGATAGCATTGCTTTGGGAATCAAAAAACTTTGAGAATGCACTGTGCGCTTAAGACCACTTTCAACATCTATCCCAGCTGCATTAAAATAGCGCAAAATCATATACTTAAACCCGTAGGCAAGCGCAAAGTCTTCAATCATCCTCTCCATGGTATATTTACTGACTGCATAAGGATTTGTAGGGGCGCGCACCTGCTTTTCATCAATGGGACAGACATCGCACACGCCATAAACAGTGCAGGAGCTAGAAAAAATGATATTTTTCACATGATGTTTTAGCATCGCATTAAGCAAATTGATCGATCCCATCACATTGTTTGTGTAATAACTAGAAGGGTCTTTAACAGAATCGCCTACATTTCGAAGAGCCGCAAAATGGACTACAGCTACCGGATGATATTCTTCAAATGCAGCTTCAAGTTTTTCCACTTCAAGCAAATCCCCTTGTACACAAGGCCCCCATTTAACAGCTTCAGGCGACCCTTGCGCAAAAGAGTCATAGGTAACCGGTGTATACCCCGCTTCTTTTAAAACCCTGCACGTATGACTGCCAATATAACCCGCTCCACCCGTGACTAACACAACGCGATTTTCCCGAGAACAACCTAGAGATATGAGTGCAATAAAAACAATAGTTAGCAGTGTGAAAAATTTCATGATTTCCTCTTGAAAGAAGCAAGATTACGCTACTGTAGCATTTTCCCCGATTTATTCTCAAAGAAGATGAGTCAGGATAGCTTGACGAACGAAGACGCCGTTGGCGGCTTGTTCAAAATAGGTGGCATAGGGAGTATGATCGATCGATTTTTCCATTTCGTCTATGCGGGGTAGGGGGTGGAGAATTTTAAGATTTTTCTTTGCCCCTTTAAGCATCTCTTTTTTGAGGATAAAGGTTGATTTTACCTCTTCGTAGAGGGTTTTATCCATCCTTTCTTTTTGAAACCTTGTCAGATAAAGAACATCAATTTTACCGATCACTTCCTCTATCGTCTTATGAAAAGAGAATTTAACGCCCCGCTTTCTTAAGGTTTGCAAAATGTATTCAGGCATGGTGAGGATTTCGGGAGCAATTAAATAAAGGCGCATATTAAAAAAACTCGATGCAAAGGCAAGAGAATGCATGGTCCGCCCATATTTCAGGTCGCCTACCAAGGCAATTTTGAGCCCTTCAAGCTTTTTCTGAGATTCTTTGATGGTAAACAGATCTAAAAGAGTTTGCGTGGGATGTTGATTGGCTCCATCGCCTGCATTAATGACAGGACACTCAGCTGATTCGCTTGCCAAACGCGCAGAGCCTTCTTGGGGATGGCGAACGACTATCAGATCTGCAAAAGAGCTGATGATTTTCATTGAATCTGCAAGGGATTCCCCTTTTTTAGAAGAAGTAGCATTACCATCTGTAAACCCAATGACATTTCCCCCAAGTTTAAGCATGGCAGACTCAAAGGAAAGGCGCGTCCTCGTAGAGGGCTCATAAAAACAAGAGGCCATAATTTTCCCTGCAAGAACATTTTGCCGAGGCTCCTTCTTAAAAGCCGCTGCACTCTTCAAAAGATACAAGATCTCCTGTTTGGTCAAATCACAAATCGAAATCAGATCCTTCTTAGTCATCAACTTCTCCTTCAAAAAGAGAGTCGGGCACGCACGCGGGCACGGGCACGGGCACCAAAGAGGACCTTTGCGCCATTTTTGTTAACATAGAAACTATTCGTATTAATAATTCACGTCCTCTTCGATAACGTGATTCCTCTATAAGGCGAAGGCTACGAAACACATCAAAAATTCCTGCGCATTCTGTTGCTGAACGCTTGGCCATTCGATAAAACCTTGCCTTTTCCGCTCTTGAATATTCTCCAGATCCTTCAGCTATATTTAACGGCACTGAAGTACCAGCTCTCTGTAGTTGGTCTGCAAGATAAATCCTTGCTCGAGGCAAATGTTCTACTACAGCCTCAATCAAAACAACCAATTCTATTGCCGCTTTGTATACATCTAACTTTTCATGATCAAAATAATTCATTTTGCTCCCAGAAAAACTTTATCTTCTCTTTCGTACCCGTGCCCGTGCCCGCGTGCGTGCCCGCTCTTCTCTTCATCCAACAACAACTTGATAATAGCACTATAAACTTCTTCGGGAGAAATTTGCAAAAGGCAAAAAGGTTCCTGGCACTTTTTTTTAAGGCAAGCGCGGCATGTTTTTGCTTTGTCTATGACAATTGCCTTAGCCGATGGCAGGGGTCCGCAAAGATGGGGATCGGTTGGGGCAAAAAGCGCTACGGTTGGGGTGTTCACAGCAAAGGCAAGATGCATCGGGCCTGTGTCATTGGCAAGCATGACAGAAAATTTAGAAATGAGCGCGGCCGTGGCTTTTAGACCAAATTGCCCCGCAAGAGAAATGGCTCCTTCAATTTGAGAAGCAATACTTTCCGCTAGAAGCTTTTCCTTTTCATTTCCTGTGATGAAAATGTTACAGCCCAGCTTTTTACGAAGCATGTTTCCTACTTTAACAAAACATTCAGGATCCCATTGCTTGAACTTGTCTTTTGCGCCGGGATGGATTCCGATGAAGGGTCCTGTATGTTTGGCTAAAAAAGAGTTGATTTGATCTTGGGTTTTTTGATCTATAAAAAACTCTAAGCCTCCATCTGTTTTTACAGATGCGATCTCACATCTGCGGGTCACTTCATGCTGGTACTTCTGAGGGATTTTTTGGGTGAGCAAATCGTCTAAGCCTTTATTGATCCCTTCAGTCCCGATGATTTCGGTAGATCCTAGAAGGGCGCATAAAGGGAGGATCAGACGTTGCGAAGTGTGAAAGATATAAATGGTATGAAATTTTTTTTGCTTCAAAGAGAAAAAGTTTTTGGTTAGAAAAATTTCATCGATGTGAGGGTTTAACGATAAAACATCTTTGCCCAGCTTGGTTGTTAAAACTGCAATGTAGGCGTGCGGGTGCTTTTCCCGGAGAGCTTTGATAGCAGGGGTTGCCCATAATGTATCGCCAAGGCCTGTTGTAGAAACGACAAGAAAATGCTCAGGGTTCCCCCCTTTTTTGCCTTGAAAGAGTTTAACAAGTGTTTTTAGAAAAAAATTTTTAAACATATTCATTCCACGCTTTCACGGGGATTTTATCAGATTTGAGTTCTGTAAGACACTGTAATAATACTTGGGCAATTTGAATATTGGTAATAAGAGGGATGTGGTGGTCAATAGAAAGGCGTCTGATTGTAAATCCATCAGAGCCCCCATGGCCGCCGCTCAAGCCCCTGGGAATATTGATGATCAGATCGACCTCATGATTAGAAATTGTCGTTGTGACATTAGGCTCTACCCTCTCACTCGCTTTATAGACGCAAATCGAGCCTACCCCATTTTTCGAGAGAAAATTATGGGTTCCCTCAGTGGCATAGATCTCCCAACCCTGGTCTTCAAGGAGTTTGATCGAAGCGAAAAGCTTCTCCTTTTTATCTCCCCCTATGCTCACCAGAATTTTTTTGGATTTTATACTTTGTTCTGTGGCCATCCAGGAACTATAAAACGCCTCTAAAAAATTGTTTCCAATACACGCCACCTCTCCTGTGGAGGCCATTTCGACATGCGCCACCGGATCTGATCCTTTAAGGCGCTGATAGGAAAACTGAGGTGTTTTAACCCCCACGCAGTCAAGCTCAAGGGTTTCATAAGGCTGGGGCTTAAACTTACCTAGCATCACTTTTGTCGCTATCTCAATAAAATTTTGCCCTATCACTTTGGAGACAAAGGGAAAGGAACGGGACGCGCGCAAATTACATTCGATGACTTGAAGAGCATTATTTTTTGCAATAAACTGAATATTAAACGGCCCTGTAATTTTCAATGCTTCAACAATTTTTTTTGTAATATTTTTTGTACGCCGAATTGTTTCCAAATAAAGACGCTGTGGCGGAAGGACAACAGTTGCATCTCCTGAATGAACCCCTGCGTTTTCCACATGTTCAGTGATCGCCTGGATCACAATCTTTCCAGCATCGGCAACACCATCGATTTCAAGTTCTTTCCCATCCGTGATAAATTGGGAAATCACAACAGGATGGTCAGGAGAGACCCTGGCAGCTTCTCGTAAATATTTTTCGAGTTCATGTTCAGAAAAAACAATATTCATCGCAGAGCCAGATAAGACATAAGAAGGACGAATCAGTAAAGGGAAGCCCACCTCTTTTGCAAACTTTTTGGCGTTTTCTAAACTCGTGATACTTTGCCAAGGGGGCTGATCAACTTTAAGCTTATGCAAAAGGGAGGAAAAGCTTTTTCGATTCTCCGCAAGATCAATGGAAGCGGGAGTAGTACCCAAAATAGGGTAATCTTTTAAGTGGACAGCGATATTATTTGCAGCTTGCCCACCAACAGAGAGGATAAAACCTTTTGTCTTTTCAAAATCGGCAATATCAGAAACCCTTTCTAAGCTAAGTTCTTCAAAATAGAGCCTATCAGACTCATCATAATCGGTGGATACTGTTTCTGGATTGCAATTAATAATAATCGTCTCCTCTTTCAACTGACGGAGGGTGCGGGCTGTATTCACTGCACACCAATCGAATTCTACCGAAGAACCGATAGAATAGGGGCCCGATCCCAAAACAATCACCGGCCTTTTTTTAGAAGGGGCAAGATCATCTTCCTGTCCATGATAGGTGAGGTATAAATAATTGGTCTGGGCATCAAATTCGCCGGCTAGTGTGTCGATCTGCTTCACAAAAGGGCGGCCCCTTAACTTAGCCACTTTTGCCACATCCATCTTTTTGAGTTTTGCAATCGCTTTATCTGAAAATCCCGCTTTTTTCCCCTCCATGATGGTAAATTTAGTCTTTTCCAACTGACAAATGTCGTTTATCTGATGGAGAAACCATGGGTCGATGTGAGAGAGTTTATGAGCCTCCTCCACAGTGCCATTCTTTCTAAAAAAGGCAAATAGGGCAAAAAGGCGCCTATCTGTAGGGAACTTAATCTCTTTTACGGGGTCTTGAACGTCCGTTTGAGCATTTACCATCCGCGCCGCTTTTTGCAAGGCTTCTTTAAAGGTCCTTCCAATTGCCATCACCTCCCCAACGCTTTTCATCTCGGTGCCGATCGTTCGATCTGCAGAGCGGAGCTTGTGAATGTCCCATTTAGGGATCTTGACGACGACATAATCAAGCGCAGGTTCAAAAAAGGCGCAGGTTTTTTTCGTTACACTATTTTTAATTTTATAAAGAGAGCAACCTAAAGAGAGCTTCGCCGCGACAAACGCCAGAGGATAGCCAGTGGCCTTAGATGCAAGAGCGCTTGATCTAGAAAGGCGCGCATTCATCTCTATCACTCTGTAATCCCCATTTACTGGATTCAAAGCGTATTGGATATTGCACTCTCCCACAATTTTGAAATGGCGCGCAGCCTTTAGAGCGATCTCTCTTAAAAAATGGTATTCGTGATTTGTTAATGTAAGAGAGGGGGCAACGACAATGCTTTCTCCCGTATGGATCCCCATCGGATCAAAATTCTCCATATTGCACACGATGATCGCATTATCAAAAGCATCGCGCACAATTTCGTATTCAAGCTCTTTCCATCCGGTCAAATACTCTTCTATAAGAATTTGGGGAGAGCCGCTTAAGGCCTCAAGGCCCCTCACTTTCAACTCCTCTGCATTTTGAATTTTCCCAGAGCCAAGTCCTCCCAGGGAAAATCCCGAGCGCATCATCACCGGATACCCGATTTTTTCTGCAGCGGCGAGCGCCTCTTTTAACGATCTAGCCGCTATACTTTTGGGAGTCTTTACGTCAATTTCTGCGAGATTTTTTTTAAATAGATCCCGATCCTCTGTCAAGCGGATCGAATGTACGGAAGTCCCTAAAACTTTTACCCCATACTTTTTTAGAATCCCTTTTTCCTCAAGGGCAAGTCCTAGATTCAGAGCAGTTTGCCCGCCAAAGCCCAGCAAAATCCCGTCCGGCCTTTCCTTTTCAATGATCTTTGTCACCGTTTTGATATTTAACGGCTGCAAGTAAACACGATCAGCCATATGGGCATCTGTCTGAACTGTAGCGATGTTCGGATTGACAAGGATGCAAAAAATCCCCTCTTCCTTCAAAGCCTTGATCGCCTGAGACCCAGAATAATCAAATTCTCCTGCTTGCCCAATCCTTAATCCGCCAGATCCAAGTAGTAGCACTTTTTTCATAGCAACCCATAGAATTTTTCAAATAGCCACATCGTGTCAGTGGGTCCAGGGGCAGCTTCCGGGTGAAACTGCACTGAAAAGTAAGGAAGAGACTTATGCTCAATTCCCTCAATAGAATCGTCATTTAGATTCCTAAACGTGACTTTCCAATCTTGTGGGATGCTCTTTTCATCGATTGCATACCCATGGTTTTGCGATGTGAGATAAGCGCGCGTTGTTCCTTCATGCATACAAGGTTGGTTATGCCCTCGATGTCCATAGGGGAGCTTAAATGTTTTTGCCTTGATCGCAAGCCCCATAAGCTGGCATCCCAAACAGATCCCAAACACCGGCTTTTTTAAGAGGAGCGCTTTTTGCAATATCTCCACTGTTTCTGAACAAACAACAGGATCGCCAGGGCCATTTGAAATAAACACCCCATCAAAATCCTCATTTAAATAATTGTAGTCATAAGGAACACGCTTCACGGTGACCGGGAATTTCAAAAGAGAGCGTATGATATTTTCCTTCATCCCACAGTCAACAGCGATGATCTTTTTCTTTCCATTCCCATAAATCTTCGGTTCTTTCACACTCACACCGGCCACAAGATGGCTAATATTAGGATCGACAAAATGCTGCGGCGCTTTTTTCCCCTTAGTAATGACCCCCAAAGAAACCCCCTTCGTGCGCAAACACTTCGTTAACGCTCTCGTATCCACACCCGTGATAAAGGGGATTCTCTGTTCAAAAAGCCACTCCTGCAGTGACTTTTGCGCTTGATAATGGGAATAAGACTCGCTTATCTCACAAAACACAGCACCGCTAGCCTGTATCTTATATGACTCCCAAAGGTCAGGTCCCGGAACGCCATAATTGCCAATCAAAGGAAAAGTGAAAGTGAGAATTTGTCCAGCATAAGAAGGATCGGTCAGCGATTCGACATACCCGGTCATCCCGGTATTAAAAACCACTTCCCCAAAATAACTATCATCCTGCCACATAGGGCACATCCCCTCAAAAACTTCCCCCTGCTCAAGGATGACACGCGCTGGAACCATGCACAAACATTATCAAAACTATCAATTATTTGCAATTGCCGTATCTAGCTTTATGAGCTGAATCATTAAAGCATCTACGGCCTCTAGAAAATCTTCGTCCCGAAACAAAATTACCCGATCATCCTCTCCCTTTAATGTTACTTCAAAATCAAAAGAAATTGATTTAATAATTTCTTGTTCTTCTTCTGTAATTAAATCAAAGTCAAAAAGAGATTTTAAAGAAGAATTCAGAATAAATATAAACACAGCAACCGATACTTCTTCAAAAACAGTACTAAGAATCCTCCTTTGAAGAGAAAGTTGTTGCCTGACTGTAGACACGTTTTGAAACTCTTCGACTAGAGGACCTACACCTTGCATTAATAGTTTTAATCTCTCTGGCTCAATACATGAATATGCACACCAGATCATTTGTCGATGGGCTAACATCTTAGCTTGCTCGAGTTCCATAATTGTGAAAGATCGGTCGGGCACTTGCGTAGAAAAATAAGATATTTTCTCGCGCATAATGAATAAAATTCCTGAAAAAACATCCCTAACTAAACTTTCTTTGTCTTCTTGTAATTGGACCTTTTCCGCCAAAGAAACTGCTCCGCTTGCAGAAGAACTTGGTGCGGCAGCTTCATGAAAGCTGGCTACGTTGCTGCCCAGAGCACCGCGATAGATTGCTCCTTGGCAATGTGGGCATCTAGTTAGTGCATCCTCTGTCTGAGTGCCTCTTGTTTGAGTCTTGGGACCTAGAGATAAGGACGCTATGTCCCGTGGTACTGATGATACGCCTGCCGCAGCCATACTTCCTCACTATAAGTTTAAGGTAAACATTGTAAATAACTCTGTTATTTTTGTCATTAATGAACGCGCGTCCATTTGTCTACTTTTCATTATGAGAGACTGCTATTTTTTCTATTGCATCCTTCAACATAAACATCTGGCGCGTTTGTATATATTGTATGCTACAATCTACAGTGTCAATAAAAGTTTTTGACACATTTATTTTACACTGGCTAAGTTTGTATTTTAGTAAGAAAAATACCCTGGCAATATTCTGTAATTGTATAGAAGAATTAGCGGAGGGAATTAATGAATATAAATAATTAAGAGGATACTCCGTACGCTCAGTTAGCCCTGGGAAACATCGTAAATTTAATTTAATAACAATATAGCAATTCCGAAGATCGGTAGTATAGAAATGAATATCGGTAAATTGCTCTTCAACTGGTTCAGCAGTTGATGATGAGGACGCGGGTACAGATAGTGATGGCAATGCAAGTGCGGATGGCGATGCAAGTGCGGATGGCGATGCAGGTGGAGATACTGACATAAATTACTCCGATGTTGTTTTTTTTAAAACTGCTATGTGAGTATAGGACAAAGTCGGATTATTTAATACGTTTAT
>JABDAY010000042.1 GCA_013288895.1 Chlamydiota bacterium
GCAATTAAACCACCTTCTTCATCAGACGGGTCCTGGCCAGAGACAGCGGCCAAGATTACAGGCCAACCCCTAATAGGAAGGAAAGAAGCAACTAATGACAACCTATTTTCGATCGACGAAGCCCCTGATTTCCATAACCCCTATTCAGAACTCAGCTTATTTCTTTCTCAAAAGATCAAGCAAGAAATGCATGCGCACGGATCGATAAAGAAATGGTCTCATAAAATCCAAGAAGATCTGATTCAAAAGATCACCCCCGACTTTCAACAGAAATTCCCCCACTACCGTTTAGGAATCTCTGCACTGAAAAAAATGTGGGATAAGATCTCTTATTACCTAGCGCATATCCAAGATCAAAAAGAGGCGATCACCCAAGAGGGAAAATTAAACATCCCTTTCTTTATTAAAGAGAACCTCAAGAGCTTCTCGCCGCATAAGATTTCCCACCCTCACCATTTTGCCCATCAGCTTGCAGTCAAAATGAGCGAATGCATTGCGACAATTGACGGGATAAAGCCCAAGCTCGACCATCTCACGCGGATGATTTGGGCATTGCAACGCCATTTACTCACCGGCTCTCCTGATCAGTTAAAATCTCCCTATGACGAATATGACAAAATCGACAGGCTAATTGTAAAGCTCATTTTAGAAATTACCGCAAAAGAACCTCAAATCAGCCAAAGACAATTAGAACACAAAGTGAAAGAATCATTGCAATCGCTCCATGAGCTCCCAAGCTTTGCGTCCATTGACATGATGACGTTTACAATAGCAGCCTTATTTGCTGAAAAGACCTGTCTGCAAGCAGCGCCAAAGCACTCTGCTATGGCATTTATCCGACGGCAGATCGATCTTTGTAAAAAAGCTTATCCAACGCTAAAAGCTAGCGATCTAGTGAGACGGATTACAGCGCTATACACTTTGGCAAGCCAGCTTCCTAAAGATCTTTCCAATGAGGCGGTCCAAGACCCGCCAGAGGGACTTCCCCAGTCAGTTTATGCATTTATTGCTGCCCAAAACACCCTTGGCAATGCAAACATGATTGTAGAAACCTATCATGAAACACAACTTCTTCCTATCCTTCAAGGAGACGCTTTAGAGATGATCATCTGGAAAGTCTTAAGCGATCATGAGCTCCTTTTAGAAAAGCTCCCCTACAAAATTGGGCAGAGAATTGAAGAAGAGATCGCCAATACCCTCATTGATAACCCTAACCAAAGCTTTTCACTCATCGTCCAAATGACCGCTGCGTTTTTCCAAAGACTCAAAGAGCTGGGCATTCAAAAACAGATGCAAGAGATTGAAAGGAAGATCCACCTCTGGACAATTCAGGGAGATATGCTCTGCCGTTGGATCAAACTCGACCATGAAGCCCCCCTCTTAAAACTCATCGAAGAGAAATTCAAATCCGCCCCAGATACTAACCACTACGAATTTGTCAGTCAAATTTGCATGGAATACCTAAAACAACATCCTGAGCTAGCCCCTTACCTTCCTCAGGTCAATGTCAGGATATGGATCCTCTACAAATACATTTGGTATACCCAAACAACAGAATCCTCACTCACCCGCTTCTTAAAATGGCACCAGCAGCAAAACGGCCCCAATCTCCAAGAACTCTGCAACCGGCTCATCCCTCACGTCCCCGTAGACATAGCCAAACTCCAAGCAGGATAAAGTGTCGCCGCTATGCGGCTCTGGACGGTGTGGGTGCCATTTTCCGGGGGTTCCCGCTGGTCACCCCCGGAAAATGGCCACCTCCACATCAGAGCCGCGATCAGCGGCGACACTTATGAAGGCACAAATAGATTCCAAAAAAAATGAAGGGGATGCTCAAAACTTGACCCATGGTAAAGAGAGTTGATTCACCCGCCAAATACACACTTTGCTCTACTTTGAAGTATTCGATAAAGAAGCGGAAAGTGAAAACGGAGATTAAGAAGGCGCCAGCAACCCTCCCCGGCTTTTTAAGATACCCTTTTACAGAATAAAGGATAAAAAAGAGGAGGAAGTAAAAAACAGCTTCATACATCTGAGCCGGATGGCGAGGAAGAATCCCTCCCCCGTCTGCAGGATGGCCAAAAAGCACAGCCCAGGGAAGATCAGACGGCTTGCCTAATATCTCCTGGTTGAAAAAATTACCGATCCGAATACATGAAGCGACAATACACGTGGGTATAGCGATAAAATCAAGAAGACGGATCCACGAGATCTTCAATTTACGCGAACACAGATAAATCCCAATAATCACCCCAGCAACTCCTCCATGGCTTGCAAGACCCCCTTCCCACACTCTAAAGACTGCTAAAGGATCATGGATATAATCTGAAATATCTTGGTAAAAAAGAATATCACCAAGTCTAGCTCCAATAATCGTCCCTAAAATAATATAGAGCATCATCTTATCGACAATGTGTCTTGCCCCCTTTTTCCCAAATTCCCCTTTCAACATGTGGATCGCAATCCAGTAGGCAATAAAAAAACCTAATGCAAAGAAAAACCCATACCATAAAATAGGGCGACCCAAGATGGGGAGGTTATAGTTGAACATCTCCCGTGCCGGGTCCCAGTAAAAAAAGGCTAATATGTTTAAAGTCACAGTTTACACCATTGGAAAAGTTAAAGAGCCTTGGCTCGAAGCCGGCCTTAACGAATATACCAAAAGACTGAAAAAAGTCATGATAATTGATTGGGTACTCTTAAAAAACCTCGAAGAATTAAAAATAACCAACTACATCTGCCTCGATACCAAGGGTAAAGAGATGACAAGCGAGGAATTCTCAAGCTGGGTAATCAAACAAGGCTCCCGTCTAAACCTAGTCATAGGCGGCCCAGAAGGGATCCCCGATAAAATCAGAAAACAAGCCTCCAGCCTCATCAGCCTCTCCAAACTCACCTTCACCCACCAGATGATCAGACTCATCTTAGTGGAGCAACTTTATAGGGCTATGGAGATTGATAGGGGAAGTTCTTACCACAAATAAGAATCGCAAAACGCAAAACAAAAAACGCAAAACGGAAGAAAGAAAGAAAAATTGTTCCTGAAAAGATTTTTTTGTTACAGTGCACAAAAAGCTAGTGGAGCATGGTCATGTCAAGATATAGAAATAAACTCATCCTGTTATCGATTTTATCACTTGCTACCGGAGCATTTGCTGAGGATTTTTCTCTTAAAAAAATGGTGTTTGGAGGAGAAAAACCTAAAGAGGCTGTAGAGTCCGTGTGTTGCTATTCAAATTCCCGTCCTGAAAGAATCACTGTGCGTCATATTGAAAGTAAAGGGGTAGGATACAATCAGGGGTACACCACCCTCGAAGGGTTTTTCTCTCTCCCTAGCATGACAGATAACGTCTGGTTCCCCTTTTTAGACTTGCGCGGGCATGTGTTCAATAATGGCAAATTTGCTGCCAATGCGGGTTTAGGTTTGCGCTACTTGAGTGAGTCACGTGTATTGGGGATCAACTCCTATTACGATTATAGGCAAGCATCTCATCGCAATTTTTCCCAATACGGTTTAGGGCTAGAGTCGTTAGGTAAAGTTTGGGATGTTAGAGTCAATGGATATCTTCCTGTAGGGAAAAAAAAGAGCCATTACTACGACACAACGTTTGGAGCTTTTGAAGGACATTCCCTCATACTTTCTAGAAAGCAAAAAGTTGCATTTAAGGGGATCAACGCCGAAGTTGGCGCCCATGCCACACTTTCAGATAACATTGCCCTTTATGCAACAGCAGGACCCTATTATTTTAATCGCCATGCGGTCAATGCTTGGGGCGGCGAGGCGCGAGTTGCGTTTGATTTCACAAAATATGTGAGACTAGAGGGCAACACTTCCTATGACAACGTCTTTAAATGGATTGGACAGGGGCAACTGAGCTTAAATCTTCCCTTTGGCCCTAAGGAGAAACTCTGTGTAAGAGAATGCAACACCTGCTGCAATGAGATCACGCTGCGGGATAGAGTGACCCAAAGGGTCGATCGGGATGAAATCATCGTTGTTGACTCAAGGAAAACTAAACTAACAGCAATTGACCCCGCAACAGGACTTCCCTATTTTTTTATCTTTGTTGATAATACCAGCCACTCAAGCGGCACCTTTGAATCCCCTTATCCTACCATTGACTTGGCTGTAGCAAACTCAGCTCCAGGAAATATCATCTATGTATTCCCAGGAGACGGCACCCCCTATATTCTTGAAGATACCCTCACCTTGCAAGACAACCAAAAACTTTGGGGATCTAGCCTGCAATACGAGCTTCCCACACAAGGGGGTCTCATGACAATCCCGGCGATGAGTGCCACCCTTCCAGTAATAAGTGGACCTAGCTTAACAGTCACAGGAATAATATTAGGCAATAACAACGAAATAGCAGGTATGAATTTTGCGAACTTTCCGAATTTGACTACCGCATTTATTATAGGAGGTCCGGTTGACTTTCTCTCAGAGGGAATAACAAACACCAATTTGCATCATAACTTTTTTAGTTCGATAAGTATTTCTGCTATTACTTTATCCAACTGTTTAGGAGATTTAATAATTTCGCATAATCAATTCAGTGGGCTGCCTCAAGGCATAGGTATTGAAGACGACTTGATATCTAACGTGAATTCTAACCTCGTAATCTCAAACAATAACATCTCTGCCGCTAATACTGGAATCTTGTTGCTTGCTGAAGCCCCTTCAAGCTTTATGCAGCTCCTTATTGAAAATAACACGGTCGATCAATATTTAGGTAATGGTATTCAAGTGATTAGTGATACAGGACAGTCAGTATGCGGAACAATTCAGGGCAATATAATCAATGCTAACACCGTAGCAACGGGGGCATTCGGGATGCAACTAATTTCCGTATTCGGAGGTAACATGAGCCTAGCTGTCACTAATAATACTTGCACGGGCAATGCCACAGGTTTTCACTTATTCTCCAACCTTCCCGGAACTTTATGCGCCAACCTAACGGGGAACATCGCCTCGGATAATACCGTTGATTATAACATCGACCGACCCCTCAGTGATGCTATTGACATAGTAGGAGACTCTACAAGTCTACAAAATAACAACACAGGCACTTTCATGTTTACTGGAGGAATGCCAACCTACGTCGGAAGCTGTCCCTGCCACTAGAAGAGGGAGAAACGCAAAACAAAAATCGCAAAACGGAAGAAATTTAAGAATTCTTAACTCTTTCTTCGTTTTGCGTTTTTTGTTTTGCGTTTTGCGTTTCTTCAAATTCCTGCTCTGCGGTAGCTGAGCAACGAGCGCACATAAAGCAGCGCTCCGTTAATCAGAGCTGAGCCGATGGCTACATCGACAAAGCCTAGAACTTGTGGCGGAAGATGGAAAAACTTTAGACTGATGCCCAAAGCCACCATAGAAAGGATGAGGATAATGTATTTCCTATCATAGACATTCGCAAAAGTGACTTGCGAGAGTGAGGTGATTCGTGCAACAACTCTTTTTACTGTTTTAGCTAGTATTAAACGCCCTTTAATAAAGCCGATGAGCAATGCAATCGAAATGAGGGCAAGTGTGGTTTGCTCCCCTTTTCCCGCAGCGACTAAAAGTTTTAATCCTTTTGTTAAAAGCATGAGGCCGATCCCCATCCAAAGAACACCAGAAAGTGCTATAGCAATTTGTTTACGCATGACAAAAATCATCCTTAAGGTTAAAATTAAATATCCATAAAAAGGACTATTATGAACATTTCACTAGCTTTTACAAGAGTTTTCTTTTTCATCCTGAGCATCTTTTTCATGACTGTTTACATGGCATCAAGCCCTTTGGACTCTATGCCGCTAAAAATAGGGATTGGAGTGGGCTTGGGCATTGTGTTTGGACTTCTTTTAGTCGCTTTCGATACCGTTTTTAAACGATTTAATTTACGCGCTTTTAACATTGCCGTTGTAGGTATGTTCATAGGCTTTTTAATGGGAGAGGCCCTCCTTTTAATTTTCCAGGCAATATTAGACATCAGCTCCATTTCAATTGCGATGCAACCCCAAACCTTAGAAATCATTAAAATTGCCCTCTTCTTATTTGGCGTCTACCTGGGAACCATCATGACCCTTCGGGGCTCAGACGAGCTTTATATCAGCATCCCCTTCGTAAAACTTGCCGCAGTGGGACAACAGAAGAAAGATCTGCTCGTTGACCTTTCTCTCCTTTCCGATCCTAGGGTGATCGATATAGCAACATCTGGCCTTTTAGATGGGCAGCTTGTCCTCCCTAGGTTTTTAATAAAGGAACTTTATGCACAAAGCGAACTTGGAAAGCGCCCTTTAGAAAATATAAAAAAACTTGAGAGCTTAGAAACCTTGCACCTCCGCTACAACGACACAGATTTCCCCGATGTGAAAGAGATCAACGGAAAAATCTTTCGCCTTGCAAGACTTCTCGATGCCAATATTTTAACAGCTGAAATGACCCGCGTTTCTGCCACAGATGGAGTGCGCGTCATCAATATCAACGCTCTATCCACTGCCTTAAAACCTCAGGCTCAAACGGGCGAAGTGATTCGGATCAAAATCCAGCGCTATGGAAAAGAGCCCAGACAAGGGGTTGGATACCTCGATGATGGTACAATGGTCGTTGTCAATGGAGGGGGCAAATATCTAGGCGAGACGATCGACGCCAAAGTTCTTTCGGTGAAACACACAACTTCTGGAAGAATGATCTTCAGCAATGCTCCCGATTTTGAAGACGGAGAGGAAGATGATGAATAAGATCCTCGGCATCGGCACCGACATTGTAGAAATTGAAAGGATCCGCGATTCGCTAAAAGAATTCAAAGAAAAGTTCCTCGAGCGGATCTGCACCGAAAAAGAACGTGCTTATTGCCTCCAGCACAAGGACCCCGCCCCACAACTCGCAGCCCGCTTTGCCGCCAAAGAAGCCATTGCAAAAGCCCTCGGCACGGGGATCGGCAAAACCCTCTCCTGGCAAGATATCGAAATCCAGAGCACCAAAGAGGGCAAACCCGAAGCCGCCCTCTCTCCCCAGGCCGCCAAAGCCTTTGATCATCCCCAGATCTTGCTTTCTATGTCTCATTGTAAGGAATACGCGACAGCTGTCGCCGTCTTAATCAAAAATTAACACTTATCGTGTATAATGGCTAAAAAGCAGGTAAAAGTATGCTGTGTCCAACATTAAATGAAGTCAGAGAACCTTCCTTCTATAGTTCACTACCCACGAGCAGTCCCCAGAAATCTTTAGAGGTTGCTCTTTTGACCCTTAAAAACCGACAAGCTACAGAGCTTCAGCCAGCAGGGTTGGCGGGAAGGATCAATCATATGCCCGTCTCCCCCTTATCCAATGAGATTGGAATAGAAAAAACGCTTCAAGCCATAGAAGAATATAATAAAGTTCCAACGGACAAACCCAAATGCCACCTTGGCGTAGGGGCGCTCCCTAATTTCGATATTATGGCAGCAAGGCTCTCTGATTATGGAGTGGTCTTTCATTCTAATCCCCACAATCGGGAATTCATGAATCAAGCTTTAGAGTTTATTCAAAGCTCTAGCACGCCCGAAGAATTCGTAGACAAAATCACAGAATACATGAAATCGAACATCGACAAATACAACAAATATTCGACCGTAGACAGAATGAAAGCTGAACTCAAGCGGCCCACAAGCTGGCTATTTAGTCGGAGCAAATTCCAGCACATCAAAAAATTGGCAACAGAAGGAAAAATCATCGCTATCACCCAAGACTTCTCTGAAACCCAAGTATTTCAAGACTTAAAAGTCGATCTCGAGAAACTAGGCCTTCCTCTCGACACTCTCTACCTCGCTAATCAACACGGTTCCACTTCAGAGGCTAATTTCTACGCCACTTTCGATGTCTTAACAGAATCGCAGCCCATAACAATTCATAGCTCCCCTCCAATCAACCCTCCGACAATCTGCCCCTGCCCTAATCCACAATCCTGCGCGTGCGCAAAAGAACAAAGCATCAGCCGCACCTGGCTAAAAACAGGCACCCAAAACGGCGCCCTCAAACCAACCAACCTCGAGAGCTCCTCAGGCCTGAATGAGACAATTGCATAGGTAACAAGAAAATACTTTTGTTTCTTCTTGCTTAGAAGACCCCACGCACAGTTCTTGACGGGCTTGTCACCTAAAAGCCGAATTCCATCAGCGCAGAGTGAAGACTGAGTCGCAGAGGTCGCTGAGGAAGAGGGAAATGCTGGGGATTAAAGAGTGAAGGAGTCATCGCCTCTTTTGAGCGAAGCTCTACGCCGTAGCGAAAAAGAAAGTTTTAAGAAAGCAAGGTAATCATCGTTTCAAGGTTTTTTAACTCCTTGCTTTATTAAAACTTTTTTTTTCGCTACGGCGTACGTTCCGTAAAGAGGCGATTCATCTCTTCCTCAGCGACCTCTGCGACTCAGTCTTCACTCCGCGCAGATGAAATTCAACATTCAGCCAATAAGCTTGTTTGCATATGTTCATCGTTCAGAAAAGTGAGAACGGGAGCGTGTAAGAGAGCATGAAGAAGTTGGTGTTTGCGGGGAAGGATTGTGCGTAGACGCGGTGGGCGTAGGAGAAGCTTAAGTTGCCCCAGACTTGGGTGGCGTAGGTGTAGGCAAGGCCTAGGTCTACCGCCTGATAATGGATGTGTGCGTAGCTGTGGAAATGTTCGATGTGGATGATTTGATCTGCGCCAAAGCCAAAGAGGCTATCTACAAAAAACTCATAGCGGTGTGTTTGGTCCCAGTTGCCTTCGAATGCGCCATGGGCTTTTGCCCAAGTAGCTCCTCCGGTTCCAATGCCAATAGCGCCGAGGGCAAAAATCCTACAAGGACACCACTCTTTGCCAATGGCTAAATTCATCTCAAAATCATAGGCAGTAGCGTAAGGGCAACTGATATCTGTTAGGGAAAGATGATTGACGTTTCTGAAGTTGAAGCCGGTTGTTACTGAAAGAGGATCATCGTAATTTTCATCGAGCCACAGTCTGCGCACTTGGAGAGCAAAACTTCTGTAGCCCCAAGATTGTCTTGGAGTGTTCACAAACTCTAGATCTATGTCTGCGTCCCACTCTGAAGATGGAGAAAATTCAAGACCAAGGTAAATGAGCTGATCGTTTGAAGGGTGTTTTAGGGGTGGATGGGCGTTATCCACTTTATTATATCTGCTGTAGGTATAGTCAGCTGTGAAATAAAATTCGTAGAGATCTCCAAACCAGGGCTTCATTTCTAACGCGGAAAGGGAAATGGGGAGCAATACCAATAATAATTTACTCATGGAGGGATAACCAGCGTTCTGCGTCAAGGGCTGCCATGCAGCCGGAGCCAGCGGCGCTCACCGCTTGGCGGTAGACATGATCTTGCACATCACCTGCTGCAAAAACACCTTCCACATTTGTTCGGGTTGAAAAAGGGGCCACTTTGATGTAGCCATTGGGATGGGTCTCAATTTGTCCGCCGAGAAATGCAGTATTAGGCGTATGGCCGATGGCGAAAAAGACGCCACCAGCGGGGTGTGTTGCTTCCTTCTTTGTGTTGATATCTTGCAAAATAACGGAACGGACAACCTTGTCTCCCTCAACTTTGGAAAGAACAGTATTCCAGACGGGTTTAATCTTTGGATTTGCCAGAGCCCTTTCGGCCATGATTTTTGAAGCTCGTAGCTCATCGCGTCTGTGGACGAGATAGACCATACTGGCATATTTAGTTAAAAAGACCGCTTCTTCAACGGCTGTATCTCCCCCTCCAAAAACATACAAAGGCTGATTGCGAAAAATGGGCATCGCTCCATCGCATACGGCGCAGGCAGTCACCCCTTTTTGCCAAAATTCCCCATCGCGCGTGCCAGGAACATCAAGCCTTTTTGCGGTGGCTCCAGTAGCTATAATAATGCAATCTGCCTCTACAACTGTGTTTGTTCCCTTCACGATAAAAGGTCTTTTCTGAAGCTCTACAGAGATCACGTCTTCTGTGAGCATCTTCGTGCCAAACTTCAGGGCCTGGTTGCGAAACTTCTCCATAAGCTCAGGTCCGGTGATCCCATCGGGGAAGCCAGGATAATTCTCCACCTCGGTCGTGGTCATGAGCTGGCCCCCCGCCGTTCCAGAATAAAACCCTTCAAAAAGCAGTGGGTTTAGGTTTGCCCTGGCAGCATAAATTGCCGCTGTATGAGCCGCTGGCCCCGAGCCAATAATGACCAATTTTCTCCGTTCCATTTGCCCTTCCAAGGTAAATTCTTTTCTCTGCGTCCTCTGCGACTCAGTCTTCACTCTGCGCTGATGAAATTCAGCATTCAGACAATAAGATTCCGACTTATAGGCTGAATACCGAATTCCATCAGCGCAGAGTGAAGACTGAGCCGCAGAGGACGCAGAGAAAATTATTTTTTTTAAATTTCCTCTCTCAAATTTCGTGTCAGGTTATGTATAGCAAAATACTTAAAATTCAGCATTACAAATAAATCGGGGGGGATATAGAATTGTAGGTCATATGAGAAGTATCAAGCTAGCCAATCTCACTAAGTCAAAGCATGGGAGCCTTATCATTCCTAAGGTGAACCTGACAATCCCTGCGGGGAAGTTTTTTGCCCTTCTGGGCCCAAGCGGCTGCGGCAAGACGACACTGCTAAGACTTATTGCTGGGTTGGAAGATACTGAAGAAGGTCAAATTTATTTGGGAGATGAGGATATCACCCATATCCCGATCAATCAAAGACCTATTAACATGGTGTTCCAAAGCTACGCCCTCTTTCCCCATCTCGATGTCTTTGATAATATCGCCTACAGCTTGAAGCTTAAAAAGCTACCTAAGCTAGTCATTGAGCAAAAAGTTTTTAAAATTTTGGAGTCTTTCCATCTCGTAGATCATATTCATAAACTTCCTTCCCAGCTTTCGGGCGGGCAGCAGCAACGGGTGGCCCTCGCTAGAGCTATTGTGAGCGAACCTGACGTCCTTTTATTAGATGAGCCTTTAGCTGCCCTTGATTTTAAGCTTAGAGAAAGGATGCTGATCGAACTCATCGAGCTACAAGACAAGCTCAAAACCACCTTCGTTTACGTCACCCATGACCAGTTTGAGGCCCTTACGGTAGCCGACCAGATGGCTATCATGAACCACGATGGAACAATTGAGCAAATCGGAACGCCAAAGGAGATCTACGAATTCCCTATCTCCTCCTTTGTGGCTAAGTTCGTAGGAACAACAAATATTTTCTCTGGGCAGCTGCGCAATATCCACTCTGATCCAGAAATCACGATCCCCGATCTTGGGACCTTTAAAGTCTATTTGTCTCAAAAGAAACCCTGGGTGGTTGAAGGACACGAAGTGAGTATGAGCATACGGCCTGAGAAAATCTTTATCACAAAAAAAGAGGTTAAAAATTTCTCTAATCATATGAAGGGAACTGTCCAATCGATTGTCTATCACGGCAGATCTACTCAATATAACGTGAATTTGAAAAATGGGATGCGGATCCAGGTGTTCGAACAAAATGAAGAGCATTTCCCAGCTGAAGTTGTCGACTACGACAACGAAGTGAATCTCTATTGGCAAAAGGAAAACGTGGTGATATTGGAAAGATGAAGAATAAAAAATTAACTTCCCATCTTCCTTTTTCCTTTGGCATGCCGGCGGTGATCTGGCAGATCGTCTTCTTTTATCTCCCCCTCTTTTTTATTGTTATTTCCAGTATTTTAAAAGTGACAGAACTCGGGGTTGTTGAAGGGGTAACTCTTGAAAAGCTTTGGCTTTTTCTTAGCCCCGTCTATCTTGGAGTGATCGCATCCTCTTTTCTTCTAGCCCTAAGCAACGCGGTGTTGTGCCTTTTCATCGCCTACCCTATCGCTTACTTTTTGGCCTTCACCTCTCATAAGTTTAAAAACCTTTTTTTGTTTTTGCTCATCGTCCCCTTCTGGACCAACTTTTTGCTTCACGTGTACGCTTGGTTCTTCGTCCTTGAAAAAGAAGGGTTCTTGAACAATTTGCTCCGTTTTTTAGGGATTATCAATGAACCTATCCATTTCCTAAATTCCATATTTGCGATCATGGTCATGATGGTTTACTACTATCTCCCTTTCATGCTTATGCCTATCTTCTCATCCTTAGAAAGGCTCGATCGGCGCCTCATTGAGGCCTCAATGGACCTCGGTGCAGGCTGGTCACACACTTTTAGACGGATATTACTTCCCCTTACCCTGAGCGGCGTTCGTGGGGGCTTTTTCCTCGTTTATATCCCCTCCTTTGCAGAGTTTGCCATTCCGGAGCTTATGGGTGGAGATAAGCAGATGTTCGTAGGAAGCGTTGTCTCTCATTATATCTTAGGGGAAGAAACGGGCTCTTTAGGAGCAGCATTTACAGTGGTTAGCTGCGTGGCGCTTTTAATCAGCGTGGTACTTCTTTACCTCCTTATGAATAAATTTGTGAAGAAGGTCTATGGGTAAGTTTTATAAATTTTTCATGGTCACCTTCACCTACCTGTTCCTTTATGTGCCGATTGTAGTGCTCCTGGTTTTCTCTTTTAACACAGAAGGATTTCCCTCTCCTTGGAAGAGTTTTACCTTTAAGTGGTATATAGAGCTCTTTCATTCCACACACCTTTGGCACGCCTTTTACAATTCTCTCGTAGTGGCCATTTGCGCTACGGGATTAAGTTTAGCCATTGGCGTTTTCCTTATTTTTTATGCGGCGCAAGGGGGGTGGATGAAAAAATTCCTCTCCCTTTTTTACGGCAACCTTGTCATCCCTGAAACTGTCTTGGCGGTAAGCTTACTCGGGTTTTTCAGTTTGATCTCGATCCCCCTCGGCCTCCCCACTTTAGTGGTAGCCCACACAGTTTTGGGGCTCGGGTTTGTTGTGCCAATGGGGTATGCACGCTTTTTAGAGCTCGATTTTCGCCTTACTGAAGCTTCACTAGTGCTGGGAGCCTCCCCAATCCAAACCTTCTTTAAAGTGACCTTTCCCCTTCTCCGCCCTTCTCTCATTGCAACAGGCCTTTTAGTATTCATCATTTCGTTTGACGATTTTATCCTTTCCTATTTTTGCGCAGGAAGCTCGGCGCAAACCCTTTCCCTCTACATCTTATCGATGCTCCGCTCAGGGGTATCGCCTGTTGTAAATGCTCTGTCTGCACTCCTTTTATTTTTGAGCAGCTTTCTCGTCTTCCTTTTCTTCTCCCTTAAATCTCGTACGAGGATATTCTAATGCTGAAAAGATATATCACCCGTTCATTCATTATCTTGGCTTGGCTAGCCCTCATCTTCTTTAGCCTCTACTTGCCCAAATTCTTTTACTTCAGTG
>JABDAY010000043.1 GCA_013288895.1 Chlamydiota bacterium
CGTTAACTATTGCTTTTGCTTGAGCTATCTTTTCTAGGTTAATCTTTGGAACTTGCCCCCGATAGGTGAGCTGTGCAACGCTGTAATGCACGTAAAGGCTATGGGAATTGTTTTGTGTATCTTGAAAAGTCGCAGGCTCTGTATCGCGATAATATTTAATAACATCATTATCATTTCGGTTTTTTAGATTGGGAGGCTCTTTTACGAGTACTTCCGTTAGCACTATCCTAGCCTCGTCGTAATTAAGCTCAAGCTTTTGAATTTCTAATTTAACATATTCCCCAACCGCAGATTTAACTTCTTTCGAAGCTTGTTCTAAGTCTTCAACAGAAACGTTATGTGTTCTTTCTAATTCAGCCTTTTTTCTTTTGCCGCTGAAGTAACTATATGCACCCAAACTAAGCCCCCACAATAAGCCTACTCCACCAACTCCAGTCATAACTGCAGAAGCAGTAGGAGTCCAACCGTTGCCTTTAACTTTTGTAAGCAGAAGAATTAAAAACACTATGAATAAGACCCCATATATAGCTGAAAGCGGAAGGGACACTTTAGTCCCTCTGCTGCATTGACGGATCCCATCCAGAGCGAGAGAGAGATTTGCATCTTTAGAAAAATCAAGGGGACTAAAACGTTTACTATTTATGACCACTTCGGTAACTTTGTTGTCCTCGCTTCGAAGAATTTGTACGTTTGTATTAGCGGGTGATGGGGGTAGACTGGGACCATCTGCTGGAGTTGAATATCGAACTGATAATTCTGCATTTGATGACATATTAAATCTCTTTGTTTATAATTAAGTATTATTAGTGTAAATAATATAACATATTATACGAAATAATTAATTATAAGTCAAAATAATAAATGCAAGTTCTTATCTATATGATTATCAAAGAGTTAGGTGAATTGAGGTTTGGCTCAGGATGTTCCGCTAAAATTTGGAAAAGTCTTTCTGGCCCCGCTGTAAAAAAACGGAAAGTTTCAGGATCGAGCAGGTCCACCCAATAAGCCTCAGGGTAACACTCTTTAAGCCAGGTGGACTTGCCGGTACCTCGAGGCCCGAAAAGAAAGTAGCTTTGCTTGGGAGGGGTGAAAAATCTCTTATGCATGTTTTTACCTATTTGCTACCCATTATGCAAAATCAGGTCTGTTTTTTGCAACTATAGTTGCATTTTTTATAAGTCTTTTAATTTCAGTCATTTGGATTTAGATTTCTGGTTCTCTCTTTATTGCGGTAGCAATTTTTGATGTGGAGCCCCGCGTGTAGGCCAACGACGGAGGAGTTGCCGGAACGTGGGAAACAGAAACGTGTGGAACAGGAATGTGGGGTTAATGAGAGATTTAATATGGGAGCCGCAGCAGCGAGCGAAAGAAGGATAGATATTTTAATTCCAATATTGGTATAATAAAGGAATGACAGAAAATGCTACCGATCGCCCAATTCATTGGGTTAGCTCATCGAAAAGAGAGTTAATGGACATGCCCTCGGATGTGATAGATGATTTTGGATTTGGACTTTATCAAGCTCAAAAGGGAAAGCTTCCTGATATAGGAAAGGTTATGAAGGGATGTATAAAGAATTAAAAAATAAAAGAGGTAAAAATGGCTAAGGAAAAAGATTATGAAGTTACCGAAGGCAATGTTTTTGCTGCTCTTGGACGCGAAAATTCTGATGAGTTACTAGCAAGAGCCAAGCTATTGGATCAAGTTAGCACCCTTATAAAAAATAGCAAATTTTCCCAACAAGAGGTAGCAAAAAAATTGGGTATTACTCAGCCAAAAGTTTCCATGCTTGTAACCGGTCGTTTGTCACAATTCAGCACAGACACCCTTTTGCATTATCTTTCCATTCTTGGCTGCGAGGTTGAAATCCGAGTGAAACGACCTCGTACCCGTTTAGATATCTTTAGACATAAAGGGTGTATAGCGGTCTGCTAACCTAATTAGACCTCAGCTTCTAATTTCAGTCGGTTACATTTTGTAGCCGACTCACTGCCTCGAAATTGATCCATATAAAAATAATATCTGATGTTATAATGTAAAAATTAAAATTGTTTTTTTAAATAAATTCAAGCTATTAGGCAAAAATTAAGTTTGTACAATTGTTTTATGCGCTTCGCCGGCAGTTTCCTCGACATAGCGGGGCACTGCGTAGCCGGGGAGGAGGGAGAGGAGGTTGTGGACGAGTTGGAGGCCGGTTTCTTTGGGGACTTCGAAATGGGAGGCTCCAGACACTTTATCGAGTTGGTGGAGGTAGTAGGGGATGATCCCGTGATCTACGAGGCTTTCGGAGAGTTCTTTGAGAGCAAGAACAGTATCGTTGACTCCCTTTAATAAAACGGATTGGTTAAGGATGGGGATGCCGAGACATTGTATTTTTTTAAGGCTGAGGAAAATGTCATTATCAAGTTCGTTTGCATGGTTGCAATGAATGACGAAGATGATTTGGGATTTGGCGTTTTTTAGGATTTCAAGAAAACCTTCATCAATTCTTTCAGGGATTCCAATGGGGAATCTGGTATGGAATCGTATTTTTTTGATGTGGGGGATAGCGTTTATAAATTCTCCGAGCTTTTCATTGCTGAGAGATAAGGGGTCTCCCCCACTAAGGATGATTTCTTTGAGAGAGGGGTCTTGTTTGATGAGCTCTATCTCTTTTTCAAAAGATTTCTCCTCGGTCTCGTAATCAAAGTTTTTTCTAAAGCAGAATCTGCAATTCATGGCGCAGGCGCCTGTAAGGGTGACGAGCGCTCTTCCATGGTATTTCTGTAAAAGCTTTCTCTCTTTGCGGAAAGTTTGATCCTGGACTGGATCTAAGGAAAAGCCTGGAGTGATTTCTAATTCTGAAGTGGTTGGTAAAAACTGTTTTAAAATGGGATCGTTGGGATTTTTCTTATCAATTTTTTGAGCAAGGCGCAGGGGGAGATTTAGGGGGAATGAGGGGTTTTTCAGGACGAGGGGAAGTTCAATCCCTAAAAATTGGGATAGCTTTTCCCATGAGGTAAAGTTTTGCCGAAGGATCTGCCGCCATAACATAGGGGTCTATTTTAAGGCGGGGGAGGTTTTAGCGCAATGGGCAACGCGCTCGACGTTAGCCCCGAGTTGGGTGAGCTTATTGACGAGGTTTTCGTAGCCTCTATCGAGATAGTGGACGCCTGAGATGGTGCTGACGTCGGGGGCCAGGAGGGCAGCCATGACGTAGGCGAAGCCGGCGCGGAGATCAGGGACGGTGATGTCGCGTGACACGAGGGGTGTAGGGCCTTTGACAATAAGGCTGTGATGAAAATTTTGAGAGGCAAAGCGGCACTGAGTGCTACCGAAGCATTGAGTGTAAAGTTCGATATCTGCCCCCATCGCTTTTAGCGCATCTGTGTATCCAAAACGATTTTCATAGACTGTTTCGTGGATGACCGAGCTTCCCTCTGCTTGCGTGAGGAGGACGACAAAAGGTTGTTGCCAGTCGGTCATAAAGCCGGGGTGGACGTCAGTTTCTATATGAAGACCACCTTTTAGAGGCCCCTTATAGAAAAATTCGATCCCGTTTGCTTTTACATTAAAACCAGCGCCCACTTCTCTTAATTTATTTAAGAAGGTGATCATGTGTTGATGTTGCGCACCTTCCACAAAAACTTTCCCCTTTGTGCTTATCCCAGCCATCCCCATCGAGGCGGCTTCTATCCGATCTGTCATCACAGTATGTTCTACTTCATAGAATACTTGAGGCTGTTGAATTCTGATGCTCCGATCGGCATCGACAGAGATGATCACTCCCATTTTTTGTAAAAATAGGATGAGATCAATCACTTCTGGTTCAATAGCGGCGTTTTTAATCAGAGTTGTCCCTTTTGCTCTACAGGCTGCCAGGATCGTGTTTTCCGTAGCACCGACTGAAGGATAGGGCAATTGAATAAGAGTTCCTTTGAGCCCGTGATGGGCGTGAGCAAAATAAGCCCCTTCTTTTTTCATCTCTCGATATTCGATGACCGCACCGAGTTTTTCTAAAGCCTGTATATGAAAATCAATCGGCCGTTTTCCAATTTTACATCCGCCAGCTGTAGGAATAATAATATCTTCGTCAGTCCTTCCTAGAAGTGCGCCGATAAGTAGAATAGGAATGCGATTTGATCCGCAAAATCTTTGAGGGACATAAAAAGATTTAAGTTCTTTTGTGATGATTTCAACCACCCCTTCGGAGCGATCCCAATGAACCTCTGCGCCAATTTCTTTGCAAAGATCGATGGTTACTTCTACATCATCAATATTAGGAACGTTGTAAAATGTGCATCTTTTATCAGCAATAAGAGAGGCGACAAGTAGCTTTGTGATGGCATTTTTAGCGCCCGCTGCTTTGACCGTTCCTTCGAGTGGGGTTCCCCCTTTAATTTTAAGTATGTCCATTAGACCTCATCTCGCCTGGGTATATCACGTTTACTCAATTGGTTCAACAATCAGTTGTTTTGTGAATACGAGTGGAGGGTTTTTTAGAGATCTTGGCAGAAGGCTTCTGAGTTCTGCATCGGCAGAGATATAATGGAGTGCTAACTTTTTATATTTGCTGAAATGGTATTTGTGCATTTGGAGTGCTGCCCATCCCATTGTTTTTCGCGCATTGATTTCGACAATAGGCTGCAGCAAAATTTTACAGGGGATAGTGTTTTGTTGGTAGAGCATCGCGTCGATTCCAACGTTTCCAAAATATCCTAATGCAGCCATTTTTTTAAGAACCTGTTTAGCAACGCTCATATGTTCATCGAAACAGGGGAAATACATTCCAAAATACGCGGGAACATCCCCAGTGCGCGTCGTTAGGTATCTTCCTTTGGTATCATTTTCACAAATAGAAACGCCAATATATTCGATTTTTCCTTTGGGTGTGATTTCCCATTGGGTGCTGAAATCTAAAAGACGGGTGACCCATGGCTCTGCAATGACAGGCCTTTTAAGCCTCCACTCTTTGTTTAAAAAATGGAAGGTTTTTTGGGGGGGTGTATGGGAATCGACGAGCATATGCCCCTTTCCAGATACCCCAAAACAGGTTTTTAAGACAGCTGGACCTTTAAGTTTGGATAGCCATTTCTTTGCCTCTTCTTCTGTATGAAGTAGTGCGGCGCCCGGAAGCCTTGGGCTATTTGTGAAAGAGAACTCTTTAGAATTGACTTTTGCAATGATATCCCACGCGGGGATTTCGTACGAAATCTTATGATGTTTTGCCCACTCTGCAGCGTTTCTAGATGCTCCCCATGTTTCGACTTGGTCGTAGGGAACCTTTTTTGATGAGAGAAGATGCAACTCGGACGGTTGGATCCCTTCCAATTCCAAAGCCTTCCAAAAATGGTCATTCGGTTCGTGAGTAACCGCTACGCCATCTTTTGGATCGGCGTAAAGAAAGGGGAGGAATTGCAATTGCAAAAAGATCTGGTGGTTTTCCAGCCCTTTTTCGACGGGATAAATTTTATTAGCCGCAATCTCCCACTCAAAATTTGTATTCGCCAAATGAAGTTTAGTCATGACTTTTTTTTGTCTTACATTATACAATCAGGCTGGAAATACCACCATGGTAAAAATCATATGGCTAAGAAATTACGCATTGGAATCCTCTTTGGAGGCAAATCGGCAGAGCATGAGATCTCCCTCCTCTCAGCTAAAAATGTTGTTGCTGCACTAGATCCAAATAAGTATGAAGTTGTCCTCGTTGGCATAGATAAAAATGGGGAATGGCATTTACGCGATGCAGAAAAGTTTTTGCTCAATGCTGAAAATCCTAGACTTGTTCAGTTAAACAAATCTATGGCAAATGTTGCGCTTGTCCCAAAAGAAAATGGGCTGCCGCTTGTTTCCCTATCTGGGAACCCTCTAAATGAACCGCTCGATGTTGTATTCCCTATTCTTCATGGGACATACGGTGAAGATGGAACGGTTCAGGGATTGCTTAAATTGAGTAATGTTCCCTTTGTAGGCGCTGGCGTTCTCGGTTCTGCAATCGGCATGGATAAAGATGTCATGAAACGCCTTCTTAGAGATGCGAAAATTAACACGGCTAAATTTTTAACCTTCCATACGGCGAAAATCGATTATGATCATGTGGTTAAAAAATTGGGGCTCCCCTTTTTTATAAAACCTGCAAATCTCGGCTCTTCTGTAGGCATTAGTAAAGTGAAAGACAGAACTCAATTTCAGGAAGCGGTAGATCTTGCTTTTTCGTATGATCGAAAAATCCTCATTGAGGAGTTTATAGAAGGAAAAGAGATCGAGTGTTCTATTTTGGGAAATGAACACCCCATTGTTTCCCTTCCTGGAGAAGCGATCCCGCTGGTTCATGAATTCTATTCTTATGAAGCAAAATATTATGAAAATGGAGTGGATTTTAAATTTCCTGCCGATCTCGATAAAAAGACCATTGGCAAGATCCAAAAAATGGCCGTCAAGGCCTACAAAGTTCTTTGCTGCGAGGGGATGGCGCGGGTCGACATGTTTCTTAAAGCTAACGGAAAAGTCTATGTGAATGAACTCAATACGATCCCCGGATTCACAAGTACAAGCGCCTTCCCCAAACTTTGGGCCGCAAGCGGTGTTTCCTACACAGAAATTCTCGATAAACTCATCGCGCTTGCACTCGAACGACACGAGAAAGAGCGCGCACTTAAGGTCCACTACACCCCTAAGATTTAGGAAATCTGCGGACAGCTAGAGCTCCGGGAAAAAAATCTTCGGAACGTTGGATATAGAGAATGCCATTGTGGCGTGTAACTTTTAACGGTTGTTCCGGCGTTAATCCTTCGCAAAAAATTGATTTGTTGCTGTCTTCTTTTTTTATAGCAAGAAAAGTAAGTGCTTCTAAAAGATTAGCCGATTGAAAGTTAGAATCATAGAATGTGACAGTCTCTCGATAAATTGCGAGGGCTTGTTGAACCTTTTCTTGATTGTTCTTGTCATAAAAAGGACTTGAGAGAGTTCCTTCGGTTTCTGGCTGGATAAGTTTTGTATTTATAACTACCCATTCAGAATTTTGTTCTTGAGAGAAAGATAGTGATGATCCACCAACAATATCCTCTACCCAGTTTAGCCCTAAACCTAAGAATTCGGTTGATTGACGATTGATCACTAGGCTTTTTGGTATGCGAGTTAGCAATTCTGTTTCTTTTAGGGCTTTTTTATTAAATCCTAGGGGCAGGACGGGATCTGCTCCCATAGCTTGGTACTCTGCCGAAGAGATATAGAGACCATTTCCCCTTGCTGTATATTCTTTCCGGCCAAAAACAACAGGGAATTCTCTAGGAGTTTGTTTTTTACACAGAATGCTCCCAGCGGCTGTAGCAAGAAGAGAAGCAATGGCAACAGCACCTAAGGCGTAGGTTGCAGCTACAGGGAAATGAAGTCCACCTGGTGCTAAGCTTGCGATGGCAAGCGTGCCGGCAATTATCGCAATGGCAACCAGAATGCTTTTACGAGGATGTTCTCTCATGAGAATGCACGGTCGACATAATAGACTTGCTTGTACTGTTCCAGATGGTTGTGCCATATAAACTCCTTGTTAGTTAGGAGGTCAATTATAATATATAGTAATAGAAAATATCAATTATTAAAATTAAAACTTTAATTTTAAAATAAAATTGTATAATATTTAAACAATTTGACAGGCGCGAGGAACGAGCGTCTGTCACACCCCACTAGTAGACGTCGAAGAGAAGGCGCCTCGATTTGCGCAGCGTTTTTAGGAGGGACTTGACCTCATCGTCATGGAGGCCGGCTTGTTCTTTGATGATCCGCTGGAGGGTGGCTTCGACGTCTTTGGCCATCGGGTCGGCGTTGCCGCAGACGTAAATGATGGCGCCTTCTTGGACCCATTTCCAGAGCTCTTTTGAGTGCTCGTAGAGTTTATGTTGGACGTAGTGCTTTTCTGCTTGATCGCGTGAAAATGCAAGGTCTAAGCGAAGGTTACCGGCATCGATGTGACCCTCCCAGAAATCTTTGTAGAAGAAATCGCTTGCCCGGTTCCTTTCCCCAAAGAAAAGCCAGTTTTTCATTCCATGTCGCTCTTGCATGAAGGCGCGGAAGGGAGCGACCCCTGTTCCTGGTCCAATCATGATGATGGGAATAGAAGCGTTTTGCGGTAGGGCAAAATGGAGGGATGGCTGAACGTAGATGGGGACAGGGGTCTCCCCGAGGATTGCTCTGTGACAAAGAAAATTGCTGGCAACTCCATTTTCAAGCAGGGCGACAATCAGATGCACTTCGTCTGGATGTTCTTTTAAAGAAGATGCTACTGAATAGAAACGGGGAAGAAGCGGTGAGAATTGGGCATAGAGATCGTCTAAAGTAGCCACATTTTCTAATCTTGTAAGGTTAACGGAGTGTGTTAAAAATTCTCGAAGGGAAAGAGTTTTTCCTGATCTTGGGTGAATAATATCGACATTGCCCCCTATTTTTTGAATGATATTTTCAACGAGGTGAGGCTCGTTTTGCGGATAAATGCCAATGGAATCCCCCACTTTAAACTGGATGCCCGAATTCTTTAAATCCAGCACGACATGCCAGGTCTGTTTAGTAGACCCGCTCGTCGTCAAAGGGTATCTTTCCTTAATTTTGGAAAGAAAAGGGTTGATTCTATCGATCTTTTCCATGTATTAAAAAATTATGTTTAGTTTCATTATTATATTGCTTTCTCTTTTGGCCGGTTGCTGTGGTACAACAGCTTACCAACCCCTCTACATCATTTCGGAAGAGAAACAATCTCCTCCTCCAGAGGTCGAGGAAAAAAGCCTACGTTAACAACTCTTTCCCATCCCGCTTAGTCCAGGCTTTGGTTAAGAGATCTAATTTTTTGTTTGAGATGCCGCCTAAAAATTCGATTGCATTGAGAAATCTAGCGCGTGTCCGGTCTTTTCCTAAAATGTCTACAGCTTCAAAGATGGGAGGGCCATGTTTTTTACCGGTGAGGGATCCATATAAAATAGGGATCACGACTTTTTTGTGATTGATGCCAAAAATCTCTGCTACATCGTGGGAAGCTTTCTCTATAGCGGCCTTTCCCCAGCTTTCTTGCTCATCTAGGCTCCAAATGATTGTTTGAAGCAAATAGGCCACTTTTTCTTTTGCGAGGCCTGCGGGGCAAAGGAGTTCTTCAGTATGGCCAATGTGGTTAATGAAGAAGAAACCACAGAGTTCCATGAACTCGCCAAATGTTTTTATTCTTGTATGGCAAAGGGGCATGAGCTTTTGCATGTAAGCATCGCTAAAGCTCCATTGTTTAATCCTTTCCCATAGCTGATTTTCAGAAATCGTATTAATCAAGTATTGTTGATTGATCCATTCGAGTTTTTGCGTATCGAAAAAAGCACCAGAAACACCAATTCTTTTAGGATCGAAATCTTTAATAATCTCATCAAGCGGATAGATCTCCTTTTCCTCCTGCATACTGTAGCCCATGAGAGTCATGAAATTCACAAACGCTTCAGGTAAAAATCCACTATCTCTGTAGTAGAAAATAGAGGTGGGATTTTTCCGTTTGGAGAGTTTTTTCCCATCTCTTCCAAGGAGAAGCGGCATATGCATAAATATGGGAGGATTCCATCCAAAAGACTCGTAAAGGAGAATATGTTTGGGAGTCGAGCTCATCCATTCATCTCCCCGGATCACATGTGTTATCTTCATTAAATAATCATCGACGACATTGGCCAAGTGATAAGTGGGAAATCCGTCAGATTTTAATAAAATCTGATCATCGATATCAGCCCAAGGCGCTGTGACCCTTCCCTTAATGCCGTCTTCGTAAACACATTCTCCGGTGAGAGGCACTTTCAAACGGATAACAAAAGGCTGCCCTTCTTTTTCCCGTTTTTCAATCTCTTGGGGGCTTAAATTGCGGTAGCGTCTGTCATAGCCTGCACGTTGTCCAAGCTTGGCGCTCATTTCGCGCATTTCAGCCAATTCTTCGGGTGTAGCAAAACACTTGTAAGCGTTGCCGTTATCTAATAATTTCTGGCAGTGTTCTTGATAAATCGCTGTTCTTTCAGATTGCCTATAAGGTCCGTAAGGGCCTCCCACGTCAGGTCCCTCATCCCATCTAATTCCAGCCCAATGGAGCGCTTTGTAAATATTTTCTTCGTATTCACGGCGTGATCGTTTCTGATCGGTGTCTTCAATTCGAATAATAAATTTTCCGCCATAATGACGTGCAAAAATTAAATTAAATAGTGCCATATAGGCTGTTCCTACATGGGGGTCCCCGGTAGGAGAAGGAGCTATGCGTACGCGAACGTTCGTGGTCATAATGGCCGAAATTATCGACGCTTATTGATTAACTGGCAAGCTTTTCTTCCACCGATTCTAGAAAGATCAAATCTTTCATAATATTATATGTTTCTTGAAGCTGCAGATCAGACTGGCCATAGACCTCAGAAGGTTCTGCGAGAGGCTCCTTTTTAGAGATTTCTTTAAGGAAATTTTGATAGTTTTGATTCATGCTTAGGCGGTTTTTTGAATTATTGCGCAGAGTTTCGATATAAGGCTTATAAGTGGTCAGTATTTTTTGCATGTTAAATTTATAAAGACGGAGTAATTGAGCGCGATGCAGAGCGGGGATATCGGCGAGATCATCATCGAAACTGGGGGGTATTTGGTCGTTTTCAACAGGGTATTTAGAGTATTTTTCACCCACTTCCATTTCAGAGAGGATGCCTGGGACAACGATATCGGCTGAAACCCCCTTCAGTTGGGGTGTTTTTCCAGATACCGTGTAGTATCTGCCCCGGGTGACTTTGAATTCTCCCATAGGGTTCACTTTGCCATAATTTGCAGACTCGAGTGTGAAGGTTTGGAAGGTTCCTTTGCCAAATGTTTCAGGATCTCCAATAATGATTGTTCTTCCGTAATCTTGCAGTGTTTGTGCGACAATTTCTGCAGCTGATGCAGACCCTCTGTTTGTCAAAACAACGAGTGGTCCCTCCCATGCAGGTTTGCCGTCTATATTGCGCAGACGCTGGATCTCCCCAGAATTGTCTTTTATAGAAACAACAACGCCTCGATTAATGAATAAGCCGGTAACAGCAACAGCCTGGGGCAGAAGTCCCCCTCCATTGTTTCTAAGATCAAGAATCATCCCCTTTACGTTGTGCTCAGCTTTAAGTTTATCAATTGCAAATGCAAGGTCTTTTGCAGAAGATGTGTTGTTATCCTGGTAAAAAGAAAACAGTTTTAGAACCCCAATCACTCCGTCGCCATAAGGCTCATAGGTAGTTTCATAACGGGTTTCTTTTAAAACAACTTCCCCGCGCGTGATTTCAACATCTACTTTTTCTTCATCACGCAGGACACTTAAGTGCACTATTGTCCCTTGTTGTCCGCGAATGAGCTCTACAGCTTCAGTGATTTCCATCCCTACAACAGGTTCTGAATCGACTGCAATGATTCTGTCTCCGACTTTTAACTTATTATCTACACTCGCAGGGCTCCCCTCCAAAACACGCATAATTGTAAAACCATTTAAATCATCTCTTAGCTGCGCGCCTATGCCAAATAACCGCTGCTGCACTTGAATCATGAATTGATTGGCTTCTGATGGGGTGAAATAAGCCGTTTGTGAATCCAGGGCAGAGCTTGTAGCTTTGAGGACAAAAGAAAGAACGAGACGTTTTTTTTCTGAAGCATTGCGTGCGATAAGTTCTTCTTCTTTATTAAAACGGCGTTTGCTCAGTCTTTGCAAAAAGTGGTTCTTTGTATCTTGGTCGATTTTTGCAGCCGCTTCTAATTGCAGAGCTTTAATGCGAATCAAACGAGTGAGGAGTTCATCTTCAGATTTTGCCCACTTAAGATCTTTAAACTCAGAGGGTTGCACATCTTTTGGCAGCTGAGTTAAATCAATTTTGGCTTCTAAGAGATTTCTCCTTTTAATAGCCTTAATCATCACGTCGTGGATCTCTTCGAAAAGGGAGAAGTCTTCATGTTCATAAGCCTGCAGACCTTTCAAAAGAAGGTCATCAGAGGGGCTTGTCCACGTAAGTATCTCATTTTCAATAAAATAGGTTTTTCCAGGGTCGAGTTCTTCCAGGTAGTTTTCAAAGGACCTCCTTACGATTTCCCTATTAAGAGACTGGTAGGTCACGTGAGCCCTTAAAATCTCTTCTATTTTGACCCTAGTGTCCCTAGGAGTTAAAGAGGGGGGCTTTGCCTCTAGACAAGCCATAAAACAAAAAAGGGCTAGAAAAAAGGCTCTAAAACGGGTCATTTATCCTCCTACCATTAGATAAAATCAGCATACGGAAACTATTATGTTAATAGCTATAAAAAACATAAGTGCCTAAGAGTAAATATTTTAGATGAATCTCCTAGAGAGAAGAGAGAAAAAGCGAAAAAAGGGGGTTGATTTCAATTACTAAAGTATGAAATAATAAATATCCTAAGAACAGATTATTTACTGTGTTAATTAAAAACAGAGGGATCAGGGGTTCTTTAAGGTGCTTTAATAAATACAGCAAATGGTTATCTAAACGATTTAGTTATTTTAATAGGAGGACATAAAAATGGATCAAGAAAATAGGGAACAAATGAGTGGCAGTTGTGCTTCGGGACAACCGAAGAAAGTTGTTTCCATAACAGAGGCAGCGCGCATTAATAATGTGACGCGCCAAGCTATTTATGTAGCGATTAAACAAAAGAAGCTTAAGGCTCATAAAGATTCCACTCGTTGGACAATCGATTTGGATGATCTTGAAGCATATCGCCGCCAGAAATATTCGAGGACAAAATCGATGTTTCAAGGCGAGCTTTTGTTTGATAACAACAAAGGTTATTACTCAGTTAACCAGGCCGCTAAAATGCTTGGAGTCCCAGCACAGAAGATTTATTATGCAACGCGCGTGGGTCTTCTAAAAGCTTCTAGGAAAGGAGCAGCATGGGTTATCCATACTAGCGACATCGAAGGTTACAAAGAAAACTATCTCAGTAAACAACAGCAGACACCAGAAGTGATGTAAGCTGTTTTTTTTTGGGGTGATGGTTCAGCTGCACTTTCAGTGCACCTGAGATGACTGCGTATATATTTAAAAACCCGGCTCAGGGATGGGCTGGGTTTTTTTTATTTTTTATTTTTTTTATTTTTTATTTTTTTTATTTTTTTTATTTTTGATTTTTTTTTATTTTTGATTTTTTTTGTCGAAAAATAGACATGTCGGGGACACAGCACTTCGTGTC
>JABDAY010000044.1 GCA_013288895.1 Chlamydiota bacterium
AACAACGGCATAAGTTTTTTTGTGTACATCTATTCCTAAATAAATAGTTTTCCCTGTATAGTTTCTCATAAGCGAACCTCCTTTTTTTGTGTTATTCGCTATAACCTAAATAATCGGAGTGTTCGCCCTTTTTCAAGGGAAAAAGACTTTTAGCCTCTATTATGGCTTCTTAAATTCAGCATAGCAACTGTGCTACGATTTTGCTTTGCGATCTGAGGCCGTCGGCTGCTCGCGCGCTCCTTCCCTGCTTCGCGGGGCCCTTCCGCGTCATCTCGCAGAACCATTATTTTCTCTAAGAAAGTCACGATTCTCTAAAAGTCACACAAGTGGCTTTCGCTTAATTACTGCTAACTGACGCTTGTGTAGTTTTTAAAAAGTCTTTATTTTCTTAGAAAAGATGGTTCTGCGAGGTGACGCGGAAGGGCCCCGCGAAGCAGGGAAGGAGCGCGCGAGCAGCCGGCGGCTTCATATCGCACAGAGAAATTGCAGCACAGGAGAGGCGCCAGCCGTGGGGGATCAGTGCTTTGCACGGCCCCCCTCCGAGCACGCGATTTATCAAAGCGAGATGAAGCTCAAGGGGGGTCGCGGGGGGTGCGTGGCGCAGCGCACGCCCACCCGACATGTCTATGTATCGATAAAAATTAAAAAATTAAAAATCCTAAATTACATGGTGCGGTCGTCGAGGTTGTACATGATCCAGAGGGAGCCGCCTATGATGATTGCTATGACGAAGATCATTGAAAGGAAAATGAGCAAATTCCAGCGAGGCTTGGATTCTTTGCTTAAATGAAAGAAGCAGATGAATTGAACGATTGCTTGTGCAAGGGCAAGTCCTATAATGGTTAGAAACACCATTTTTTTACTAAATAGGTGTTCCGTAGTAGTGAAATAAGCTGCTAGGGTAAGTAGCAGTGATAGTATAAATCCGACAAGATAGTCAGTGAAGGTTCCATGTAGTGCGTCTTTTGGTAGATCCATATCAGTACACCCCCATTAAATAGACTAAGGTAAATATAAAGATCCATACAACGTCTAGGAAATGCCAAAACATACTTAAGCATGTAAGCCTTCTAGCAGTAACAAGGGTGATCCCTTTGCGAAAAACCTGAGCCATGAAAACAGCCATCCACAAAAGACCCATCGAAATATGCATTCCGTGCGTGGCAACAAGGGTAAAATAGGAAGATAAAAAGGCACTTCTTTGCGGGCCGTTTCCTTCTCGTACGAGCCCTGCAAATTCGGTAACTTCTAGAACGACAAACGAAAGGCCAAGCAAAAATGTGACGCAAAACCAGCCAATGACTTTCTTTTTTTCGCTACGGTAAGCGGCTATCATGGCAAGTCCGCAAGTGAAGCTGCTGGTTAATAAAATGAGTGTTTCTTTTAAAACAAAGAGGGGATCGAATATATCTTTTCCAGAAGGACCGCCAAAAGTATTGTTGTGAAGGACTGCATACGTAGCAAATAGAACTCCAAATAATACGCAGTCGGTCATGAGATAAACCCAAAATCCAAAGACGTTTTTTGTGTAAGCTTCTTGATCGGGGTCGTGATGATGAACTGCTATGTTTTCTGTCATGATTTTTCTATCGCCTCCACCTCAAGAACGGGGACATAATAATCTGTTTCGTTTTCAGATATGCGGATGACCAAGCTAACAATGACTCCAATGACACATACAATGGAGATCTCCATCATTTGCCAGGTGATTGCAAACCCAAAAAATAGGCTAAATAGGCCTACAAAAAATCCGATGGGACTACTTTTGGGCATGTGGATAGGCTCATAGTGGGGCTTTGCAACTTGCGATTTTTTTTCCTGCTTCATCGTCCAAAAAGGATCATGATCACGTACTTCGGGGATGATGGCAAAATTATAAAATGGTGGTGGCGATGTGGTGGACCACTCAAGCGTTCTACCATTCCATGGATCGCCTGTAGTGTCCATATTTTGTTTCCGCTCTTTAATGCTTACAATAAGTTGTAAAATTTGAAATCCAATGCCGCAGGTAACAAGAACGACGCCAACAGCAGCGATAATAAATAGTGGCTGCCAGCCTGTTGATGCATCATAATGATCTAAGCGTCTCGTTGCTCCCATTAAACCTAGGATATATAACGGTAGAAATGCTAGTAAAAATCCGACAAGCCAGCACCAAAAGGCATATCTTCCTAATCGTTCATTTAATTTAAAGCCTACAATCTTGGGAAACCAGTAGGCATAGCCGGCAAAGAAACCAAACAGAACTCCCCCAATGATCACCGAATGAAAGTGGGCAACCAAAAATAAACTATTGTGTATCTGAAAATCTGCCGGAGGGATCGACATTAAAACACCGGTCATCCCGCCTATGCTAAAGGTGGCAATGAAGCCTAAAAACCAGAGCATCGGTGTGGTAAAATGGATCCTTCCTCTATACATCGTAAACAACCAGTTGAAAATTTTCACACCGGTAGGAATAGCAATAAGCATTGTCATGATGCCGAAAAACACATTTACATTCGGTTCGGCCCCCATGGTAAAGAAATGGTGGAGCCAAACAATAAAGGAGAGGATTGTAATTGCAATGATTGCCCATACCATCGAAGCATAGCCAAATAATCGTTTTTCAGAAAATGTGGCAACCACTTCAGAAAAAATTCCAAAAGCGGGCAAGACTAAGATATAGACTTCAGGATGGCCCCATGCCCAAATGAGGTTGACGTACATCATCGCATTGCCGCCGAAACTTGCAGTGAAAAAATGCATCCCTAAGTAACGATCCAAACTAAGGAGAGCGAGTGTCGCAGTTAAAATGGGGAAAGCAAAAATAATGAGGACTAATGTACCTAAGGCGCACCAGGTAAATAACGGCATTTTCATAAGGGTCATGCCGGGGCAGCGCATTCTAAGGATAGTCACTATAAAGTTGATGCCTGAAATGAGGCTCCCAACTCCTGCGATCTGTAAAATCCATATCCAATAATCGACTCCCTCGCCCGGGTTATATTCTATGCCGGAAAGTGGTGGATACCCTAACCACCCCGTTGCATTAAAATTACCTACAACTAAAGAAACAAGAAGGAGGACTCCTGCCGCAGCAAATAGCCAGAACCCCACTGAATTTAAAAAAGGATAAGCCACATCTCTTGCCCCAATTTGTAATGGGATAACTAAGTTCATCATCCCAAATACAACTGCCATCCCAACGAAGAAGATCATTGTTGTGCCATGGGCAGTGAAAATCTGCTGATAATGGTCAGACGTTAAAAAACTGGCTGCATCGCTAATAGCAATAGACTGCTGCGCACGCATGAGGATCGCATCTGAAACACCTTTAATTAACATTACAAGGGCAACAACGATATACATCACCCCGATTCTTTTAGGATCAAGCGAAGTTATCCACTCTTTCCAGAGGTAGATCCACTTTTTGTGATAAGTGATAAGAGCCGCAATAAGAAGACCGCCGAAGATCATCGAGTATCCTGCCGCATTCTGGAGCGTATCGTGCTTAAGAGCATTAAAAGTTAAATTTCCAAACATAGTTATTCCTTCATCGGCATCATATATTTCATTATTATCCAATTGTGGAGATCTTCTGACGCCAAGACATAAGATGCTACTGGATTATTTGTGCTTGGGGCTGCCAATTGCTTATATTCATCTAGATTAAGAGCCTTTGGCGATTGTTTTACAGACTCTACCCACTCGTCAAAATCAGCTTGCGTGCTCGACTTGGCAACAAACGTCATCCCTGCAAACCCTGTGCCGCTGATGTTTGCCGATGAACCCCTATAGTTTCCAACTCCATCTGCGATAACGTGTAACTTTGTTTTCATTCCGGGCATTGCAAAAATTTGTCCGGAGAGTTGTGGAATCCAAAATGAATTCATTGGAGCATCTGCAGTTATTTCAAAATCAACAGGAGTTTTTTCTGGAAATTGGAAAAAGTTCACAGTGGCAATATTTTGTTCAGGATAAATAAAAAGCCATTTCCACTGCAACGCAACAACCTGTATTTTTAAGGGCTTGGTAGTGACATCAATCGGTTTGTATGGATCTAATGTATGAGTGCTTTTCCATGCCAGTATAGAAAGTACAAGGATGATAATGCAGGGAACCCCCCACCAGATCGATTCGGCAACCACACTCTTATCCCAGTCTGGATCGTATTTTGCCTTTTTATTACTCGCTCTGTATTTCCAAGCAAAGATGAAACTCATGACAAAGACCGGAATCACTACGATCAACATCAACAACGTACTCGTGATGATTAGATCACTTTCTTGGTGTGCAATCATCCCCTTAGGATTCAACACCGCGATGTCGCCATAGAATAAAAACAATATTCCTGCCACCCCCATCGCTGAAAAGAGAACCAAGAAAAATACAAATTTAAACTTCTTTCGCATCCTCTTACACTCGCAAAAAAATTAATACGCGTCAACTATTAAACCTTTTTTGAATCTTTTCGTAAGACGTTAATTATAAGCATGTTAAAGAAAACTCTTGCTCTTAAGCCTGATTTTCTGCAAAAATGAAGAAAATAACCCCTGTATTTTCTGCAAAAATGAAGAAAAATAGCCGGATAAGATGAAGAGATTAATAGAAAAAGATTTAAAAGAATGGAAAAATAGTGAAAATCGGAAGCCTTTACTTGTCAGAGGGGCAAGGCAAATTGGTAAAACCTACGTGATTCGTCAATTTGGAAAAGAATCTTTTGATTCTGTGGTGGAAATTAATTTTGAAGAAATGAAGGAGATTAAAAGAGCCTTTGAGGGAGATCTAACTCCAAGTCTTATTTTACGAGATCTTTCTGCTCGTTTAAAACAGCCAATTATTCCTGGAAAGACTCTGTTATTTCTCGATGAGATTCAGGCTTGCCCAAATGCCCTTCTTAGTCTTCGGTTTTTTAAGGAACAGATGCCGGAACTACATGTTATTGGGGGGGGCTCGTTGCTTGAGTTTGTACTCGGGGATGGGAGATTTTCTTTTCCTGTTGGAAGGATCGAGTATTTTTATATGCAGCCTTTATCTTTTATCGAGTTTTTAGAGGCAAAAGGAGATTCTGCTTCTCTTACGTGGATAAAGGAAGCTACACCTGATCAGCCTATAGGAGCTGCGACACATGCCAGTTTAATCCAGTCGATAAAAGAATATTTTATTGTTGGTGGGATGCCTGAAGCGATTTCTTTCTTTATTGAGAAACAGCAATTTTTGGGATTAGAACAGATTCATCACAATCTTTTAAATGTTTATGAAAATGATTTTGGCAAATATCCTAAAAGTTCGCAGCAAAAATTCATGAAGATGCTATTTGAAGCTGCGCCGAGATTAGTTGGCGAGCATTTTAAATATGCTAAAATCCATCCTCATGCACAAGCGCGCGATTATTTGGAATCCCTTCAAGTTCTTTCTCAAACAGGAATTTTAATTCAGGTTTTTGCAAATGCATCGTCGGGCATTCCGTTAGCTACACAAAAAAAGGAGAAAAAATTTAAACTTCTTTTTCTTGATATTGGTCTTTTGCCTCAGGTCTCAGAGTCTATTCTTGACGCGGAAGATCTTGCATTAGTCAATAAAGGAAGTTTGGCTGAACAATTTGTTGGCCAAGAGCTAGCTGCGTATATAAAGCCCTATATGAAGCCAATTCTTTATTATTGGGAGCGAGAAAAAAAAGGAGGAGAAGCTGAAGTCGACTATATTATTGAAGTTGGACAGCATATTATCCCAATTGAAGTTAAGGCAGGTGCAACAGGGCGCCTCCGTTCTTTAAAACAATTCATGACAGAAAAAAAATCACCCTTTGGTCTTCGAATTTGTCAGGCCCCTCTTTCTTTTGAAGATAATATTCTTTCAGTTCCATTTTATATGGTAAGAGAAATACCTCGCCTTGTGCAATGGACGTTAGACAATAGACCTTTTGCATAACCTGCTTTGCTTGAAAAAACCGCCCTTTTTCTGCAAATGAGGTTATGCAAGAGGTTCTCTAATATCATGTGACTTTTATTGGGATGAAGTTTAGGTAATCGCAGGAGGTGAGTATGTACTTGATCCCTCTTGCTTCGCCAAATAGCTGCACTCCTTTTTTAAGGCTGTGGAGATGGCCAAAAATGCAATAATCGATCTTGTAGTGTTCTAGGATGACGGAGGCGCGCGACGGCTTAAGATCGTTGCCGATGGGTGGATAGTGAACCATGGCGATCCGTGTGTGTGCGTTGGGATCGAGCTGACCTAGGCTGTATTTTAGTCGTTCTAGTTCACGGAGAAATATTTTTTCTTCAATTTCGAAGTCTTTAGGGGGTTTTTCTTTTTGTTTGCCTGGTTTAAAATCGATGAACTCTCCAAAGGAGTATTCTTTTGAATCCCAGAGGCGGGTTCCCCCAATGCTCACTCCGTTCCAATTAAACACATTATTGTAAATAAATTTAATCGAAGGAGGCAGTGCTTTGGCGAGTTTGCTTGCAGAGGGCCACCAATAGTCGTGATTTCCTTTGCACATGAGTTTTGTTCCGGGGAGGGCTGCGATCCAATTTAAGTCGGGCATCGCCTCATCTAAATTCATTGCCCAAGAAATATCTCCCGCAATGAGTACGAGATCATCGTTAGTGATGAGTAGACGCCAATGCTTTTCTATCTTGTCGGTATAGTCTTTCCAATCAGCCCCAAAAAGATCCATGCTCTTATTTGCGACGCCGAAAGATAAGTGAAGGTCAGAAATTGTCCAAATAGTCATGATTAATATACGAAGTTATCAGGGACTTTTTTGTCCGTTGTTACAACAATAATCCCATCGCGTACATAAATTCCATCACCATCATGGTTTTGCAGGTTACTTTTATTGATAAGTTGTACGTTTTTGCCAATTTGAGCGTTTTCATCGACAATGGCTTTTTCGATGAGGGTGTTTTCTCCGATGGTGGAATTTCCTAGCACGATAGAATTTTTAATAATGGCTCCTTTCTGGACATTTATTTTAAGTCCCAAAATGCAACGAGAGATCTCTTTTGCTTCTACGATTGAACCCTGCCCAATATAAGAATCTTGTACAAGTGTTCCTCTAATGAGAGGGCTGGGAAGGAAACGGGGTCTTGTAAATATGGGGTTTGTTTCGTCATAGGTGTTAAGGCATTCTCCTTCCTTGCGATCTAGGAGCGCTAGATTTGCATTGTAAAAAGCATTGATTGTACCGATATCTTCCCAATAGCCGTCGTAAAGGAAGGCATAAGTATCTCCTTTTTTGACCTGCTGAGGGATAAGGTGTTTCCCAAAATCGTCTCCTTCTTCTTGTAGAATAGAGATTAGAGTTGCCTTATTAAAAACATAGATCCCCATTGAGCCCAAGAAGTGGGTGGGTTTCGTAGGATGGCGATATTCTTTTAGAATATGAGCTTCTTGCGGTTTTTCATTGAAGTCAGTCACATAGGAGTTTTTATCAATTTTTAGAAGCCCCATTCTTTTGGCTTCAGCCTCTTTTACATCGAGGGCAGCAATGACAAGGCCCGCTTTTTTCTCCATGGCAAACAGAAGTATTTTTCGAAAGTCGATGTTATAGAGCTGATCTCCTGAGAGGATGAGAAAGTATTCCGTGGGCGTCGTGAGAAGATACCTCATGTTTTGTCGAACGGCATCCGCAGTGCCTTTGAATAATTTCATCCCTTCGGGAGTTTCTTCAGGGCAAAGCATTTCTATCCTGCCTTGATGGAGCATATCTAGCTTGTAGGTATCGAAGATATGTTCTTGAAGCTCAGAGGCAAAGAACTGAGAGATCACGTACATACGATTGATTTGAGAATTTAAGGAATTAGAGAGGGGGATGTCTATTAAACGATAATTTCCCCCAAAAGAAACCGACGGCTTACAGCGGGATTGTGTCAGGGGAAAAAGTCTTGATCCTTGCCCACCTGCTAGGACAACGCTTGTGACAAGATTTAGAACCTCCTTTGGAAGCATCGAGACCCGAGTGTATATTAAAATTTTTTATATACATTTTTTTTGATTCCTTCTCAAGTCTTCTTGCCAAATCTGCCGAGTAAATAGTCGTGAACTCCTTGAAGCTTAGCCCCTTTAAGGTAAAATATTTCTTTTGCAATAGTTTTGAATCTTGCGCTGAATGGGAAGTGGAGCTTAAGGAAGAGGAGCCTATTGCGAAAGTAGTAATAGTTCCAGCTGTCCCCTCTATACCCTCCTTCAAAGGAAGAGGAGATCTTATGCCAGACTTTTGCTTCAGGCACGAAAAGACACTTATAGCCCGCCTTCCGGATACGCCAGCACCAGTCGACCTCTTCCCACATGAGAAAAAATCGGGGATCCATTAATCCCACTTTTTCGACTACTTCTTTTTTGATTAAAAGGGCGCAGCCGCAAGCATAGTTGGTCTCTTCGATTTTCCCTTTATCTGAGCTGGCGTGCAGACAAACATAAGAGTGAGGGTCGACATCCCCCCCTGCGTACCAGACTTTAGCGGGATCGTCAAAGTAGAAGATCTTAGCTCCAAATACACCTGCCTTAGGATTCTGTTTTACAGCCTCATGAAAGGCATTCAATATGTCAGGGTGCACGACAGTATCGTTGTTCAAAATAAGGACCGAATCGACCCCTTTCTTAAAGGCGTAGAGGATTCCCCGATTGTTCCCTTCCGCAAACCCGAGGTTCTCTCCATTTTCCAAAATATCAATTTGAGGGAAAGCTGAGGTGATTTGTTTTACTGAATTGTCTGTTGAGCCATTATCAACAACAATTATTTCAAAATTTGAGTAGGTGATTTTTTGTAAAGAGGAGAGACATTCGATTGTGTCTTTCGCATTATTCCAATTCAACACAACGATAGCAATTTTGTAATTATCCATTTAGTCTCCAAAGAAGAAGATCGGGCACGCACGCGGGCACGGGCACGGGCACGAAATCCGGAAAGAGAAGAGAGCTTAAGCACTTCCCTCTTTGGTGCCCGTGCCCGCGTGCGTGCCCGATCCCCTCTCCCATATCTCATGGGCATTATAGCTTGAGCGGACAAAGGGGCCGCAGTACATGTGTTTGATGCCGAGAGAGTAGCCGTAATCTTCGTAAGCTTTAAATTGCTCTGGGGTAATAAACGCTTTTACTCTGAGTTTTTTCTGGTCGGGCTGTAGGTAATGGCCAATGGTGATGATGTCGCATCCTGCATGATGAAGATCGGAAATGGTCTCTTTTGCCTGCTCAGGCGTTTCTCCCAGGCCCACCATGATCCCTGATTTGACAAAAGTTGTTTTATTGGATTTTTTTACGTAAGAGAGAATAGCGAGGGTCCTTTCATATGTCGCTTTGTGGCGCACGCGGGGCGTAAGATCTCTGACAGTTTCAATGTTGTGGTTAAAAATCTCTGGTTTTTCACTCAGTACGAGGTCTAAAGATTCAAAATTCCCTGCAAAATCGGAGGTGAGAAGCTCGATTGTCACATTGTCATTGTGGGCTCTGACTTCACGAACAATTTTTGCAATTTGGGAGGCTCCTCCATCTGGCAAATCATCTCGCGCTACCATCGTAATGACAACGTGTTTTAATCCTAATTCTTTTACCGATAGAGCAAGACGGAGAGGTTCATCCTTTTCAGGAGCCTTGGGGGTTTTAGAAAAGTCGATGGAGCAAAAACCGCAATTCCTTGTGCACTGCTTTCCTAACGCTAAGAAGGTAGCAGTTTTTTTAGAATAGCACTCCATTCTATTGGGGCATTTGGCCTCTTCACAGACAGTATTGAGCTTGTATTTTTCTAAAATAGCATTTGTCCTAAAGAGATTACCCCCTTTAGGAATGGGACGATGAAGATAGGAAGGAAATCTCCCAAGCTTTTCTTCCTCTTTATTTTCAGGCAATAGGTTTAATTTTGTCATGCTTTTTTGGGTGGAAAGTGTACCGGTGTATCGTTTGCAACTAACGCAGCCTCAAGCCAGCTTTCAGGCAAGGTAGGATGGGCGTGAATTGTCTCTATCACACAGTCCAATGTCAATTCATTAGCTATAGCAAGAGCCATCTCAGAAATCAAGCTCGCAGCGTCATGTCCAACAACGGATGCTCCTAAAATGGCTTTTGTTTTTTTATCGATCACAATTTCTGCAAAGCCCTCCGTTTCCATAGCGGCATTGGATTTCCCTAAAGCCATGAAGGGGAATTTACCCGCTTTTGCCCTATCGCCTGCTTGCTCCAAAGTCAATCCGACAGTGGCAATTTCGGGCGTTGTAAAAATCACAGCGGGAACCGCTTCATAATGCATGGTAGCATCCCCTCCGGTGGCATTGATAGCAGCGATGATTCCTTGATGGGAGGCCACGTGTGCTAAAAGGAATTTGCCTGTAACATCTCCAATGGCATAGATGCCGGGAACAGATGTTTCCATTTTGTCATTCACACCAATCATCCCTTTCGCCTGCACGTTTATCCCGGCTTTTTCAAGCCCTAGATTATCTGAACAGATCTTTCTCCCTACAGAAACAAGAGCCATATCGCAGCTCACTGGTGGTTTATCTTTTAAGCGGATAGAAAGCCCTGATTCTGTGTGGTCAATCCCCTCAACAAAGACGCCGGCCTGGATTTGAATCCCTTGTTTCACAAATGCTCTTGTTAAAACATCTGCGATCGCTTTACCTTGAAAAGAGACAATGGATGGAAGAGCTTCTAAAATGATCACTGTCACCCCAAGCGCAGCAAAAAGAGAGGCAAACTCACACCCAATATATCCGCCGCCGATGATCGCAAGTGTTTTTGGAAGTTCGGTAAGTTCTAAAATCGAAGAAGAATTAAATACTTTTTTGTGATCGCACGGAAATGCAGGGATATCTAGCGGAGCAGAACCTGTAGCGATAATCACTTTCTCAGCTTCAACAATGACATTATCTTGCCCCCTCACTTTAATTTCCGTGGGAGAGATAAATTCTGCGTGACCTTTTAGAATTTTCATTCCGTTAGAGAGTAAAAGTCCTTCTAAGCTTTTGCGGATCTTAGAAATCACCCCATCTTTTCTTGTTTTCATTTTCGCATAGTCAACGGAGATAGGCCCGACATTAATTCCAAATTCAGAGGCCATTTTTACTTTGTGCAGCACTTCAGCATTAGCTAGGAGAGTTTTTGTGGGGATGCACCCTACATTTAAGCAAACCCCTCCCAAATCTCCTTCTTCAATTAAACAGACAGATTTTTTTTGTTGCGCAGCTTTTATAGCTGCCACGTATCCGCCAGGTCCTGCACCAATCACTGCAATATCAAATTTTTGTTTCTCTGCCATAAGATTCCTTTTGTGTGAAATTGTACCCGAGTGGCATAAATTGTAGAAAGAGGTAAGTATGAAACCAAGTGATCGTCAAAAAATGTGTACACAGTGTGATGGAAGAGTTCCTGTAGAGGCTCAAGAGTGCCCTTATTGCAGCGCCGAATTTCATGAGCCCCCTCAAGAAGAATCATCCACTCTTTTTAAAAGCCAAACTTTGCAAGACAGCCTAACATCGCTTTATGCACCCCCTTATGGAGTCAAGCCGAGTTATTCTATCTCTTCGACACCTCAAGAGCCTTTAAAAAAGACGAGCCAAGACACATTTAGGGAAGTTCCAGCGAAGTCTCCAGAGATGCCTATTCAGTCACAAGAAGAAACAGAAGCAAAAAGCAATTTCACCCCCATCCTCATCCTTTTCGCCGCCAGCAATTGCCTCATCCTCGGCCTTCTCCAAGCCCTCTTCTCCTCAAACGGCAGACTCACCATGGAATGGGACGCTAGCTACTGGTTTATTTATTGTGT
>JABDAY010000045.1 GCA_013288895.1 Chlamydiota bacterium
AATTCCATTTTTGAGCCACGTAACATTAAAGTTAAGTTGATTTATTATCCCAAATATTCTAAGATGTGGTATTGCAATTAGGATGGGATATGGCTTTTAAGCCTATGGACGAGGGTGTACCTGAAATACCTTAAAATGGTTGGGTGGCGCATAGAAAAAGGCAGTATTGACTATAAACTTTTTAATGAAGAATATGAGTTTTTATGTGCAATCAAAATTGCTCACGGGAAAAAAACCAAAAAAGAAGTCGTAGCCTTTAGTGTACAAAAGACAGAAAAAGAATTTAAAAAGAGGGATTGGCAATGGCCTCCACAAAAGAAATTAAAAAACATCTAAAAATAGCTCTGGAAGAAGTTGGGAAAATAAAGCCTTGGTTCGACAAGGATTTTGACTCTTGGATTTTTTCCCATCCGTCTTACCCTGATGTTGAGTATGCAGGAAAAACAAAGGCTGAAGTCATTAAAAATTACCATCTTTATTTACGAGACTTCATTGCAGAAAGACTCAAAGATAATCTAGCACCTCACATAGAAAAAGCGGTAAAAGGTCGTGGAGGAAAAAGAGAAGGGGCTGGACGACCAATGGGAACAAAAAAAGAGCAAAAAACAAGAGTTTACCTGCCTTCTGACATTGCAATTTGGTATCAACACCATCCATCTGAAGTAGATCGTTCTATCAGACAAATGATGGCCAGAGCAAGACATTAGCCTTCTGTCCTTTGCAAAAGATTCAAAGGATCCACCACCGAGAAGGATTTCAAATGGGGGCAATGTTCGCGAATAATTCTTTCTATCTGAGCAGGGGTGTATATATCCCAATTCAACAAATTATAAGAGCTATATTCATCTTCCAAATGTAAAGCTATTTGGACCGTTTGTAACATCGGAAAAACATTTAGACTAAAAATCCATAAACCAAAAGAATTACTTATTTTAATTTCCTTGACACAGCAGCGTCTTTCATAAGAAAGAGTCATTAAAACATGGAGTTGTTCTCTGTCAAATTCACAGTCGAAATCTAAGCCAGTTAATTGTCGACAATAAGGAGACAAAGGCTTTAAGCTAGGGCATCGCCTTGTTCGATACATTTCATCATAACAGTCTGTATATTCGCAATAATGATCAAACCCAAGCCCTGAATTAGCATAGGACTCTTGAAGATCTCCGAAACTTTCCCAATAACTACAATTGGTCCAATTAAAATCAGCTAGAGCAACAGCCGGCTCCATTAACTCCTGATGAAAGTCAGTTCTTCCGGCGGGAGCACCTCTGGGTGCATTATGAGTTCTAACACAGTGAAAGGCAAGATCTCTACGATGACCTTCCTCATATCGCACCCCAGGAAGAATTTGAAGATACACCCTTCTTAACCCTTCCCTCCCATTTAAGATTTTCAAAATATCCTGGGTAATTTGTAGATGCTTAAGACACAGCTCTCTAAGGTTGGGGAGGAGCTCAAGCAATGCCAAGAGAGTAGGAGGATCCATTTGACAAAACCAAAGATTAAGCGTAAGGACTTGCTCTCTCACTTTGAGGGGCAAAGTCGCTAACCTCCCTAATGACAGATTAATGTCTGCTGCAGTCTCTTCTTCAGCATAAAGCTCGCTGCCCACTGTCATATTTCTTACATCTTTCATGTAATCTGGAGAAACATCCCTAAAATCATACGCTTGAGATTCTGGGCTAACAATGCGCCTTACCCCCTCTAACTTATACAAATCGACTGCTTCATTCCGTGCCTTTCTAAAGAGATGAGCAGCAACCTGCGCAGCTTTTTTCGGCAATCCTTCGGTAGAGGCAATGTAATGTGTTACATGATCTCTAGTTTTTTTATAGACAAGAGAACGATCTCTTAGAGAAACTAGTTCTTCAACTGACATATAGGAAAAAATTTTCGATAAAATCTTACCCCTAATCAAATTTTGGCCCCCGTTTTGCACTCCCTGAGGATACAATTCTATGCTTGGCTTAGAACTCGCCGAAGCACTACTTCCTGAGCTTGCCGCTGCTGCTGTGACTGTCATTGTTGCATCTCCTGAATTGCCGCTTAATGATACAAGCATATCATAATTTAACCAAGATTAAATTATTATTACCTCTTTAGCTTAGAAAATATCTTTCTTTATTGCGGCAGCAATAACTGATGTGGAGCCCCGCGTGTAGGGCACGACGAAGGAGTGCCGGAACGTGGGGTATAGATGCATTAACAACAAGAGCTGCGGCAGCAGCAAAACAATAACATGACACATCTTTCGCTGCTACCGCAGCTTCTTATTGTTAATCAATCCACACCCCACGTTCCGCTCCTTCGTCGCGTCCTACACGCGGGGCTCCACATCAGTTATCGCTCCCGCGATAAAGAAAAAATGCTTCGCATTAATCTAAAACTGGATGAGGTTGCGGATGGCGGCTTCGAGGTCTTTGGGTTGGGGGAGGACTTCATCTTCGAGGATTTTGCAGTAGGGGACGGGGCAATTTTTGCCGGTGACGCGTGCAATGGGCGCGTCGAGAAGTGAAAAACCTTGCTCGATCACACGCATGGCAATTTCTGCGCCTAAACCTGCATTTGAAGGGGCTTCATGAGCAATGAGGAGTTTCCCTGTTTTGCGCACAGATGTAAGAATAGTATCCATATCTAGAGGATTCAAGGTACGCAGATCGATGAGTTCAATCGAATACCCTTCTTTAGAAAGACGTTCGGCAATTTCATTAGCCATAACCACCATCATTCCCCAGCCCACTACAGTGATATCTTTTCCTTCTTTCACAACTTTTGCCTTGCCAAAAGGGATGAGCTCGTTTTCTCCAGGTTCTTTACGTGCGCAGAATACCCGCTGTCGATAAAGGGCTTTGTGTTCGAGGAATATGACGGGATTGGGATCTTGGATAGCGGTCTTTAGTAGGCGTTTTGCATCAGCAGCATTACTTGGGCAAACGACTTTAAGGCCGGGAACGTGGCATAAGAAGGCTTCAATACTTTGTGAATGGTAGGGCCCCCCTTGGATATATCCCCCATAAGGCATACGGATCACAACAGGGCAGTTCCATTCCCCGTTTGAGCGATAGTGAAAACTCGCAAGTTCGTTAAAGAGCTGGTTCACCCCTGTCCAATGATAATCGGCGAATTGGATTTCAACGACGGGTTTAAAATGATCGACTAGAGAAATCCCCAAGGCAAGCCCGATAATGGTCGATTCTGCAAGAGGAGAATTAAAGCATCGTCCCTTTCCGTATTTTTCAGTAAGACCGCGGGTGATTCCGAAAACTCCACCTTTTCCATGAGCCACATCTTGACCAAAAACAACAATTTTAGGATCTTTCCCCATCGCTTCATCGATGGCATGGTTTAACGCATCTACCATAACCACAGCATCTGTAGTAGAAGATTCTAATTCGTCAGGGAAAATTGTCTCATCTTCTTTAAAAACTTTTGTCGCGGCAGTTTCTACTTTCGGAAAAGGGATCTGATCAGCGGCCAGAGCTGCTTCTTCAACAGCATTAAACGCCTTGTCTCTCATTGCGGCAAGTTCCTGTTCTGTTGTCAGTCCCATCTCTAATAGCCATGATTCATAACGGGGAATCGGATCCCTCTCTTTTTCTGCTTCGATAATTGCAGCATCTTTGTATTTAGAAGGATCATCACTGCTGCTGTGAGCGCCTAAACGGGGTACTTTGGCTACGATCAAGCTGGGGCCCTGTTTAGAGCGGGCTTTATCTACTGCCTCTTTTAAAGCCGTAGTCACCTGCTCATAATCACATCCATCAATATCATGAACCGTTAGACCGGCATATCCTTTGGCCATGTGAACTATTGAGCCCCCTGCTGTTTGGTCTGCAACAGGAACAGAAATTGCCCAGCCGTTATCTTGAATCACAAAGATAATCCCGAGTTTATGCAAGCAGGAAAAATTTAATGCTTCATGAAAATCCCCTTGAGATGTAGCACCATCTCCGGCAGAAACATAGACAACCTCGTCCTTACCTGCAAGGCTCACACCCTTGGCTACCCCAACTGCTTGCAAAAATTGGGAACCGACACAGCTAGATTGGCAAGGAATACGCAATTCTTTATCGGAAAAATGCTCTGGCATCATCCTTCCACCCGAATGATGAGGAATATCGCGCGCTAAAAAACTTGCAAAAAGATCAACAAGAGGGCAACCAAGACCAATGGGAAAACCTCTATCCCGGTAATAGGGAAGACCCCAATCTTTTCCTGGAATTAAGCTAAGAGCGCTTGCAGCGCCGATCATTTCGTGTCCACAAACGGACAAATGAAACGTCCCACCTTTATTTTGCCTGACAAGTTTTGTCATCTTCTCATCAGCAAAACGGGTGAGATAGATCGCCTCCATAACTTTAAGACATTGTGTTCTGGCATCTAATACTGTGCTCATGCTTATATCTTCTTCTTTTTGGGTTTTAAAGGGGTTACAACCTTAACAGACGCTGGGGGTTCTTCTTGTTTGGGGGCTTTTTTCTTGGGAAGCAAACCTTTGAAAACATCCAAAATTTTGGTTTTCTTTTTTTCTCCCCCTTCCTCTTCTTCTTCCTCTTCGTCTTTAGTAAATGCTTTAAGGAGCTTATCCTCTTTTTCTGAACCTGTAATCTCTTTGATATCGGTAAGACGGCTTGAAATGTGGCGTAAAGATTCCAGCCTCTCAGAAAGAGCTTGAAGTTTGGAATCAACTTTAACGCGGGAGCTGCCGCGCAGATTTGCGAGAAGCTGCGCTTCAGTATCAAATTTAGCCGAGAATGTAACAGAAGTTGCTGTTGCAATATCGGGGAGATAAAGGAACATCCTTACAGGTGTTGGAACTGTTGTATATAAGTCAGATGTCATTTGGGGCTCAATTTCAACCTTAGGCACTTGCTTGGGAGGACGACCTCTTTTGGGCCGTGGATTTAACGCTTCATTAGAATAATAAGTCTTTGCCTTAAGGAATAAGGGCTCTCTCGCTGCTTGAACATCTTTTGGAACCTTCACATCAAATAGGTGGCGCTTGAGTTTTTCAACGAGATGTCTATTCAGCTCCAGATCCTCTTCAAAAACAAACTGTACATTTTGACTTCTCAGCCATTCAATCACACGAATACGGGAGCGTTCTATATAATACTGCTGCCATTTTTCAAGTTCGGTTAGATGATCGTAAATGAACTCAATGAAATTTTCCCTTGCCTCTTTGGATTGAATAATGTCCAGCAGCTTTTCCTTTGTGTCTATGTCATAGACTTTTTCATTAACAAATCCTTCCATGAACTTCTTGGTCTCGTAAAAAGTCATTTTAGGGATCAAACAATATCTTCCGGAGTGTTCTTTTAACTCCTGCTCGAGATCCTCTAGCTCTTTTATCCCTTTATCCAAATCAACATAGAGGATAAATCCTTCTGTTTTATCTAAATAAAAATCCCTTTCATCATCTGATTTTGCAAACGCATCCAAAAGGCGGTGATAGCGCAATATTAACGGGTTCTGAGCAACGGACAATTTAGCCATATTCCCTACCAAATAAAAATTTACATCATCTTAGCATATTTAGGTTTAAAGAGAAACATAAAGAAAACCATAGATAATATCATAGCAATAGAAGCCACGGTCACAGGCAGATGTGGATAAAGGGCTACAAGTGAACCTGAAAACAAGGGAGCAATCCCTATGGCCGCCCATTGAATCGAATTGTGGATCCCAAGCATTTGCCCTTGATTTTCCTTATCTGTCAAACGGGAGACAAGAGAAGAAGCAGAAGGACCAACAATCGCTTCCCAAAAGGCAATAAATGGAAGGACCCATAAGAGATCAATGAAATCTTCACATAAAAGCATCAGTGGGAGAAAGAGAGCAAGGCCTATCCAAGAAACTTTTAAAAGGTTATGCGAGGCAAATTTCTTTAAAATGGGACGGATCAGAACCCCCTGACAAAGAGCTATTAAGATCCCCACATAGGCATAAAAATTTGCGATTTCTCCCACACCGAAATTAAAACGGCGCATTAAAAATAAAGGAGAAAATTCGGTAAAAAACCCCCAACCAAAACTAAAGATAAACATGGCACAAAAAAGCCCTCGCAGCTCGAGGTTTTTAAAACCTTTTTTAATATTGCCGATCCCCTCCCAAAAATTTGCTTTATACTCCGAACCAACAGGAAGGGTTTCTTTAAGTCTCCAAATCACAAGAAAAGTATTTACTAAGCAAATAAAAGAGGCGATCCAAAAAGGAAATGCAAATCCTAAGAGAGAAAACTTACCACCTAAGTAGGGTCCAATGATAAAACCGGTCCCCCAAGCCATATTGATCAGGCCAAAATTTCTAGCTCTATCAGTTTCTGTTGTAGAATCGACAATAATCGACTGTGCGATTGCGTAGTTACCCGCAGCGATCCCGCTAAACAATCTCGAAATAAAAATAAGTGTTATACTCGAGGTGACAACACCCAAGCCTCCAAGTAAATAAGAGCCGCAGGCTACCCAAAGACTATAAACTAAAATCTTTTTTCTCCCCTTACGGTCAGATAGTCTTCCTAAAAAGGGGCCTCCAAAAAACTGCCCGATACAAAAAGTGGAAATCAAACATCCAAAAATCCAACCCTTCATCGCTAGGGAACTACCATCGGCAAACAGCCCCCCTTCATTCATGATTAAAGGAGAAAGTATGGGGAAAACCAGTCCAAAGCCGAGACAGTCAATAAAAACAGTTAACAAAAGTGAAAAAAAAGGAAGAGAGCGCATAAACGAGATTCTAGCAGAGAAAGGGGAAAAATGGTATCGTATTACTCATGCCAAACATAAATAATCACTACTACAGATGCCCCCCTCCTTCTTTTGAGCCCAGCGGTAATGGCAATGGCCCAACTGCCTCTTGTTGTGGAGGCTGCGTATCTGACTTTAATAAGGCTATTCATTTAGCTAAACTGGCATGGGCAACAAGCAATGAAAAAGGACTATGCCGTGCAGGGATAGCATTCGTCCGACCCATTTTAGCTATCGGCCGCGCAGGTGCAAATCTTACAAATATCCCTCTTATTACCCAGCTAATGACTGAAATAGCCGCAGCTGCCCGTTTTGCATTCGATCAAACCCGTCTTGGCACGGCTACCCTCGCACTCAACATTGTCGGATTGATTTTTTGCATTTTAGATAGTATTTTGGCTTGTGTAAGTATTTCAGAAGCCTGCCAAGTTAGAAAAACAATCAATTTTTCAGAAAAGGAAATGAATACGATTGATAAATTAATAGAACACCTCAAAGATCCTAAAAATAAGGATTATTACATAGAAGAACAAGAAATAAAGGACATTACTGACAAATTAATAAAACACCTTAAAGACCTTAAGAAAAAATATTTTGACCCAACAAAAGAAGAAATAAAGGACATTAAAAAACAAGAGACCCGTAAAAAACAGAAAAAACGTAGGGCTGAGTACCACCAAATTCATTATAGCGACTTCGTTAACGCCATCCGCCCTCATATCGCAAAAGAGGTCTTTATGGTGGGCAAAGACAAACCTCATATCGCAAAAGAGGTCTTTATGGTGGGCAAAGACAAAAATGCTATGCTTACAGATAAAACTATTAGAGTCCTTATTCGCGGCATAAAACGGAAAGATGAGAAAGCCATTCTGGAGGCAAAAAATCTTCTAGAACATATTGATATCCAAACAAAAAAAATGATTTTCTACTATTGCTGCGTACTCCTTTCTTATGCAGTTACTATCACCGCTATCTCCCTTGGATTTGCCGGCTACTCCCCTACCATAGTTATTTCTCTTATGGCTACTTCTCTTTTCATATCTATCATCAATTCAATCAACTGGCATTGCCTTGTAGAAACTTCAGGCTGGCAATGCAACCCCAGCAATCTCATCCCAAGCTGCATCAGAACCTGCTGCGCCAAAGTCAGAAACTGCAGCCAAAAGGTTATCCCTGTCCCTGCTCCGGCATAGGAAAGGGGTTGATAATATGCCGTTGTGCATACATTTGGTCACAAAGATCATTCATTTGTCTTTGTGTTCGGCGGTCTTGTTCATTTAGTTCCGAAATCTTATCAACGAGGCGTTTCCCTGCTGCATAGACTGCTGAAGGTATTTGCATCATTTTTTCTTTATAAATGTTAAAGAAGCCTTGTTTTTTAACATGACCTTCAACCACTTCTTTATTTTTTCTGAAAAGGTCCACTATTGCTGAAATTCTTCGAGAAACGTCTTCAGGTTCATTACAGCCCCGTCTCTCCAATTCTTTTTCAATTTTGGCAATGCGTGATGCGAACGAAGGGTGGAAAACATCACACTTTGATTGAAATCTCTGTGCAACCCAAAAAAAACGTCGGCCCCCAAATAGTTCTGCAGCAGAAGCATGTTGAATGGCAATATCATCTGCCTTGTCTTCACAATAACGGGAAGCAGAAACCTGTCCCAAAAATCCTGCGCCCATAGCTGCGGCAAAGCCGGTGAACATGCCCAAACCAAGAAGAGAAACGGATAATGCAGATGCGGCAGCGCAAGTATGAACTTTAATAGAATCATTATTTCTTATATGAGCAAGCTCGTGTTTTAAAAGGAAATAAAATGCCTGAGGATCTTCCTGAAATAAACCAGGCATCATTGTGACAAAAGCGTTAGTCAATTCATCAATATTTGTTCCATCTGCACCATAAACTCTAGCAGAGTAAATCTCATACAGTTTGTAATCTGATCTCAAGCCAATAGCTTCAGCAAAAGGCTTTAATTTTTCTTGTATTTCACGCTCTTGAGGCATTCTTGCAACACCTGGGACAGGTGTTGGGAAAACATTTGGGATCCCTACAGCGAGAAAACCACCGGCAGCACCAGATGGACACGGACCAAAAGAAGATAAATAAGAAGACATACTAAAACCTCCATTTTTTATTGTTTAGTTTATTATATCATAAAGCCTAGTTTTAATTAAATATAAACAAAATTTTAATATATTAAATTTAAACTTATATAGATAAGATCAAAGGAAAAGAAGATCGGGCACGCACGCGGGCACGGGCACAGGCACGAAATCCGGAAAGAGAAGAGAGCTTATGAACCTCCCTCTTTCGTGTCCGTGCCCGTGCCCGCGTGCGTGCCCGATCTTCTATTTTCTTTTCTTTACTTTATGCTTGCTAATCTTTATAGTTTTCACATGATTGATATAAAATTGCTGCGCAAAGACTGGAAACACGTCGAGGCTAAGCTTAAATCGAAAGATGAGAGCGTCTCTTTAGAACAAGTGATGCAACTGGATGAGCGGACACGCGTTATAAAAGGAGAAGTGGAAGAGCTTAAAGCTAAGAGAAACCACCTCTCTAAGGACATTGGCGATAAAAAACGGAAGGGTGAAGATACAGCCTCTTTAATGCAGGAAGTTTCTACCTTTGCAGGTAGGATCGAGGAACTTGATTGCGAGCTTATCGCAGTGGAAGAAAAGCTCAAGATGGAGCTTGCTCAAATTCCCAATATTCCGATGGATGACATCAAAGTCTCCCACGACCCTAAAGACAATGTCTGCATAAAAACATTTGGGGAAAAACCTACGTTTTCCTTCCCTTTTAAGAATCACGTTGAGCTTAATGAAAAACTCCAAATGTTCGACTTTAAAAGAGGGGCAAAAATTTCTGGTAGCAACTGGCCTGTCTATAAAAATATGGGTGCAAGGTTGGAATGGGCCCTTTTAAATTATATGCTCGATATCCATATAGATAATGGATTTGAATTTTGGCTCCCTCCTCATCTCGTAAAACCTGAAATCATGTTTGGCGGGGGTCAACTTCCAAAATTTGAAAAGCAGCTTTTTAAGATCCACGACGAGGATTACAACCTCTATCTCATCCCCACATCAGAACTCCCCCTTTGCGGACTTCATTACGATGAGATCCTCAAGGCTGAAGAATTACCTCTTAGATATGTCTCTTACACTCCTTGTTTTCGAAGAGAGGCCGGCGCAGCCGGTTCTTCCGAGCGAGGACTCATCAGAATGCATCAATTTAACAAAGTAGAGATGTTTTGCTTCACAACCCCTGAGCAAAGCATGGAGATGTTCAATCAGATGCTCAAGAGTGCAGAGCAAATTTTAGAGGGGCTAAACCTCCATTACCGCGATATGCTTCTTGTGACAGGAGATATGTCCTTTGGAGCATCACGCACAGTTGACCTGGAAGTATGGCTTCCCGGACAAAATCGGTATTACGAAGTCTCTTCGATCTCCAATTGCACAGATTACCAGGCAAGACGCTCCCATATCCGCTATAAGAAAAATGAAGACAAGCCAGAGCTTGTCCACACCCTTAACGGATCGGGACTCGCAACCTCTCGCCTCATGGTAGCTCTTTTGGAAAATAACCAACGTGAAGATGGCTCCGTTTCTATACCACTTGTATTGCACAAATACCTCAATGGAATAACAGAGTTACGGTAACAATGCACATCCTCCAAGACCTAAAAGAATTCCTAGACAATTCCCCCACTTCGTTTCACGCCACAGAAGAAATTGCAAACAGGCTAGCAACTTTAGATTTCATTCCTCTAAATGAAGAGGACAAATGGGAGCTTGAAAAAGGGAAAAGTTATTTTGTCCAGAGAAATGGGTCGATTGCCGCATTCACATTACCCAAGAAAACCCCTTCCCACGCCTCTATCCTCGCAGCTCATACAGATAGCCCCGCTTTAAAGCTCAAACCCAATCCAAAAATCCAAAAAGAGAACATGACCCTTTTCGGAGTAGAAGTCTATGGAGCCCCATTACTATCTTCCTGGCTTAATAGAGATCTTGCCATTGCAGGAAAAATTGTCGTCTTATCCAACAATGGAACAGAAGAAGAAAAACTGGTTTTTTTAGAAGATGCTCCCCTCATTATTCCCGGGCTTGCCATCCACTTTGATAAAGAAGTTAATGAAAAAGGTCTTATTTTAAATAAGCAGGACCATCTTTCTCCTATTGTCGGTTTAGATAATCACAACCTCGAAGATCTGATCCGTCGCTACCACTCTTTTCATACACTTCTTGCATTCGATCTTTTTGCCATTCCCCTAGAGCAAAGCCGCTTTATAGGTGCCAATGCAGAAATGATCGCCTCCTACCGTATCGACAATCTCCTAAGTGCTCACGCATGCGCAACCGCCATTGCAAAAGCGAGTCGCGACTCGTTAAACATCGCCTTCCTTTGGGACCATGAAGAAATAGGCTCAAGAAGCACCAGCGGGGCAAACTCCCCCTTTCTCGAAGAGATCTTAAAAAGAATTGCCCAAGCCTATTCTATGAATGAGGAAGATCTCATCCGCCTAAAAGCCTCCTCACTTGCTATCTCAGTCGACATGGCCCACGCCCTAAATCCAAACTACATCACCAAACACGACCCTCAACACCAGCCCCTTCTAGGCAAAGGGATCGTCATTAAATACAACGCCGACCAAAAATACGCCTCCGATGCAAAAACAGCCTCCCACATCATGCTCCTTTGCAAAAACCTCTCCATCCCCTACCAACAATACGTCACCCGCTCAGACACTTCCTGCGGAAGCACCGTCGGCCCCATCATCGCCTCCACCCACGGCATCCCCACAGTCGACATCGGCTGCCCCCAGCTCTCCATGCACTCGATCCGCGAAATCGCCTCCACCCAGGACTACGTCCACCTTGTGGAGTTGTTGACGGAGAGCCTTAAATAACGATGAATGATGAACGCTGAACTGAAGAAAATCAAAGAGAGAAAGAGCCT
>JABDAY010000046.1 GCA_013288895.1 Chlamydiota bacterium
GCACTTGCTTCATGACCGTCGGTCTGGATTTAACTGGTTATCAAGAAAATATCCAAGGTTACACTAATTTTGCTCAAAATACCCTTGGACCTGCTCTGGTGACAGCAAACATGAGCGCTGCTACGGGATCTATGTCACAATTTAATGGTTAACCTTTCCTGAGTGACAGGATGAGTGAATACGAGACGGGAACTACTTAAGTGCAAAGAGCCTGAAATTTTAGCCCCATATTTTGTATCGCCGACAACCGGATGGCCAATGCTCGAGAATTGAGCCCGGATTTGGTGATAGCGCCCCGTGTGAAGTTTGATTTCTACAAGAGTGTTATCCTTAATTATCTTCAAAACTTTGTAATCTAATACCGCTTCTTTTCCTTTTGAGGAAACAAGAGCTTTATGCTCCCCATGTAAAAGTTTGTGCTTGAGGGTCCCTTCCTTTTCAGCCAGGTGCCCTTCCACAAGGGCGGTGTAGGTTTTTTCGATTTTATGCTCCCGCATCATCTGGTTTAAGCGAGACAGGGCCTTGCTTGTACGCGCAAAAAGGACAAGGCCGCTTACGGGGGTATCGAGCCTATGGACAGGATGGAGAAAGACGTTCCCTTTTTTTTGGTACTTTTTTTTCACCCAGGCTTGAGCTTCTGTTTGTAGGGATTTTTCCCCCTCTTCTGCTTGCGTAGGTAGCCCCGCAGGCTTTACAGCTACTAGAATATGATTATCACAAAAAACCACTTTCATCTTCTTTGCCGCAGCACTTCGTAAAGGAGAATAGTGGTAGCAGAGGCCACATTTAGAGAGTCTGCAACACCCATCATCGGGATCGACACTTGGATCTCTGCAGCCTCCAGCAGGCGCTGAGATAGGCCAAGCTGCTCTGTCCCCACGGCTATGGCCACAGGCCCTGTAAAATCAGCTTCTGTGTAGTCCATTTTTGCAGCTGGGGTAGCGGCTACAATTTTAATCTGATGTTTTTTGAGCCATTGGAGCATTTCTTCCCCCTCTGCTTCAACAACGGGGATCGTAAAAAGGGTTCCCACACTTGCGCGGACTACATTGGGATTATAAATGTCGGTACATCTATCACACACAATCACCCCATCCACTTTTACTGCATCGCATGAGCGTAAAATCGTTCCGAGGTTCCCAGGCTTTTCAATGCTCTCTGCAATGACAAAAAAGGGATTTGCGGCCATGTGAATTTCATCAAGCCGTAGCTTCTTTTGGTGGGCAATGGCAACAAGGCCATCGGGACGATCTCGATAGGAAAGCTTTTGAAAGACAGGTGGGCTGCACTCAAGAACTTCCCCTGCAACTTGGTCAATTAAAGCGTTTTCGTTACTTCCTAAAAAAAGCTCGGGGCAAATAAAAAGGGTTTTGATGGCAACACCGCTATCTACGGCCCGCTTAAGCTCACGATACCCTTCGATGATAAAAAGGCCGGTCTGATCTCGATCCCGCCTGTCTTTTAAAGAAACGACCTGTTTAACCTTGGGATTTTGAAGACTTGTTAAGGTGTCCATTTTGCAAAACTCCCTGAAGGTAAGGTGTGGCTCGTATCTGAAGAGATCACCATTTCTCCTGTTTCCACTTTGCCTGTATTCAAGCTTTGAGAAAGAAGATGATCCATTGCAAGGGGGGTAAAACCAGGGGTATGAGATGTCAGCACAAGAAATAAAGGATCATCTGACAAAAGGGCCCTGCACGCATGAAGTAGGGGATGGATATCTTTTTCTATTTTAAAAATCTCCCCTTTACTTCCCCTGCCAAAACTTGGAGGATCTAAAATGATCCCGTCGTATTTTACATTCCGCTTTTGTTCACGGAGTAAAAACTTAAGGACATCTTCTACAATCCACCGGATCGGCGCTGATTGTAAATGATTGAGCTCAGCATTCTCTCTTGCCCAAGCAACCATCCCTTTTGAGGCATCAAGATGGCACACCTTGGCTCCTGCTTGCGCGCAGCTAAGTGTTGCGCCTCCTGAATAGGCGAATAGATTTAGAATATTGGGAGCTTTTCGAGTTTTGACTCTTTCCTGCATCCAGGTCCAAAGCATACTGTGTTCAGGGAAAACGCCCAGATGTCCAAACTCGGTAGGAGAGATTTTAAATTTCACCCCTTGAAGCTCCATTGTCCAAGAGGAGGGAAGCTTACTTGTCATTTTCCATTTGTTTTCTTTTTCACGAGAAAAAATAGCATCGACCTTCACCTTATCCCAACTTTTTTTGGGTTTCCAGATCGCTTGCGCACACGGTCGGATAAGGGTGTAGGGGCCAAATTTTTCGAGCTTCTGCTCACCTCCGCTATCGAGAAGTAAATAGCTCATATAAGCTCTCAAGAAGTTTATGCGAGCATTCCTCAATCACTTGCGTGCGGGTGCCCTTTAGTTGTAAGGAAATGATTTTTGCTGGTTTATTTCTTTCGCCAAGTGCGGCCCAGATTTTTTCTTTATCGACAAATCCTGTCACAGCAATAGCAAAATCTGCCTGAGAGATTGAGAAAATCCCGTGAAGCATTTCAGAGGCAACCTCGGCGCTAACAGCCCCATGTGTCTTATCAGATTTGACACCTAGTAATTTCTCTTTCATTGGATTAGAATAGGCAACAACAGAACCTAGAAAAAATTTAGAAGCTCCTGCAACCGATGTGATCAGATGTGCGAGCATCCCTCCAGTGCACGATTCTGCAAAAGCAAGTGTTTTGCCGTTTTTAATAAAAACCTCATGGATCTTTTCTACAACTGACATACTTCTAAACCTCTCTGCCTCATTTGGGGGTGGTCTTTAATCCATAAAAAAACTTTTTTACCAATACGGATCGGGACATTCACCTTTCTCCCCTCAACCATAAACGGGGTGGGACAACTATACACTCTTAGCCATTTGGATAGCTTTAAAAAAAGGTGGGTATTTTGTAAATCAGTGCATTTATGAAAGGCCTGTGTTTTCGGGTCCTGATATAGCTGAGGATAAGAAAACTGGACCCCCCATGAAATACTATCTTTACTTAAGACCATCGGGTGAAACTTTTTATCCAAATCAGAATAAAAAAATTGATGGGCCTGAATTTGAATAGTGGGCATTAAAGATTTTATCAGGTATTTCTCCTCCCCTACCTTCATGGCATAAAGGGGATCAAGTGAAGTGGTCCAGACGCATGACTTAATAGGGTCTTTTAAGGTCTCCAAATAGTTTTTATAATCTTCTAAAAAATCATGGGAAAATGAAGAGACGACCCGGCTTGTATCCAAACAGTGAAATGGCTGGAGATGTTGAATCAACTCCTCCATTTCAGAGAGATCTAGAAGCACTTGGATTTTAATCCATTTGGAAACACGGAGGGTCCCCTCAACTGAGGGATTGCTTATGCGGAGCATGTTTATTTCGTTTTTGACCTAAGATAAGCCAAACTGTGCCGCAAAAAATGACACTATCAGCGATGTTAAAAATAGGATAAGAATAACTTCCAAACTTAAAATAGAACATATCAACTACATGTCCATATACAAAATAATCAAGTACATTCCCCAAAGCTCCAGTGATAATGAGCATGAAGGGGTAAAGCAACCTCTTTTCCTTATTAAAAAAGAGGATGTAACTTAAAAGGCCCCCAACAACGATCATCCGAAAGTAGAGGAGATAGTCCTGAAACCCGGAAAAAACACCCCAAGCAGCCCCTTTATTAGCAGCGTAGGTGATCGAAAAATCTACCCCTAAAAAATTTTGAAAAACTGAAAAGCCGCTGTTTAAAGGAAAGTGATGATAAACATAGGCTTTAGAGGCGATATCCAACCCAAATAGGGTAAACGCAAGAGCTATGCACCAAACCCACTTCACAATAATCCCTTTTCCAATTTTTCTTGCGCCTTAACAGTCATTGTAGCGTAAGGGATCGCTTCGAGTCGCGGGAGTGGGATATCTTCCCCTGTGATATCGCAAACCCCGTAAGTACCATCATCAATTTTTTGAAGCGCTCTATCAATCTGTTTTAGAATACCAAACTCTTTAGATGTGACTTCAAGAGAAACTGTTCTATTAAAATCATCTGTTCCCTCATCTGCCTGGTGCTGGGAATACCCCTTCGACTGGTCAGTATCCTTGACCTCTTCCGTAGCGCCGCGCACAAGCTGATTCATTTGAGCCCTTAGCTCTTCCAGCCGCTTTTTAAATTTTTCAATTTCCTGTTTCTTTAATGGCATTCTAACCTACCTAGTTTAATGGCGTCCATGAGTTCATCAACATCCTTAAATCGACGATATACACAAGCGAACCGAATATATGCAATAATATCCATTGATCTCAAGTGCTGCATCACGATTTCTCCGAGCTCGGAGGTGGAAACCTCTCTTATTTGCCTTTCCATCAGATCAGCCGTGATCTTATAGGCAAGAGCCAAAACTTGCTCATGACTGATTCTAGTGTGCCGACAAGCCGCATCCAACCCCTTAATGAGTTTATCCTGTATAAAATCCTCGTAAGTACCATCTCTTTTAAAAACCTGAATGGTAAGGTCTATCGTTTCAAATGTGGTGAAACGCCTCAAGCATTTCAAACATTCCCGACGCCTTCTCACCCCGTTCACCTCGGCCGCATCCCGAGAATCGGTGACCTTAAGATCTATATGATCGCAAAACGGACAATGCATCTTCCCTCACTGACAGAAAGCTTTCTTTCTATCCTTCCAAGGATTTTTTTAAAACAACTTTTTAACATTATACCGGACGCGGCAAGGACCAATTCGCACCGAATCCCTCACCCCCGTCCAAATTAAAATTCCCCTGAATGAGACTGTGCCAGTCTACCAAAAGCTCGCACCCAAAATCAAGGAATTAAAAGCACTAGGTATGTCAAATAAGGAAATTGCGACCAGGCTAAAGATCAACAAAAAAACAGTTTCAAAGCGATTGAGTTTCTTATAATCCAATGTTTCCCCAAACTATTTTTGTAGGCTTGGATTTCACATTAATCAGTACAAATGCATCCTTAGGATCAATCCGTTCAAGTAGGGTATGAGTGCGGATACTCAGATTTTGAATTAATTTATCATCTTCAAGAAGACAATAGAAAGGCTTCTCACCATCCTGAGGTATTATCCCCTTTAACTGATTAGGATTAGAAGGACAGCTCAAAGCGTCAAATAATGTTTTTAACTTATTATCTATATCTCCTCGGCCAATAATCTGCCCAGGTTGGTCATCCCACAGTAATGTGATATCTACTTCTGCAAAAAGAAAGATTTTCGAGGAAATCAACGGGGCAAAATAAAAGCCGTCGCTCTGAATAATACAGTGCATTTCCTTTTCTGAATCCCCCCCCATGTATTTTTTACCTTCCAGTTATCTCGTCCTTGAAGATACTCGGTTGATTCAATAAATTTTTTTATTTGCGTATGAAAATGCTGTCGAATACGATGCTTTTCTTTGGGATCGGCATTTGATGACAGTTTTCCCTGATATTTTAAAAATAATTCCATATTAAAAATCCATAGTTCCAATAAATATACAAAAATATAAATTAAAATCCATGAAAATTATTTTTTGAAAATGGACTTTTTTATTAATAGTCATTATCATTAACAAATAAATAAAACCAAACATGCCAAAAAAACGTAATTTTTTATCATTTGAATTGTGTCGCCAATTTGCTATATCTCTTAATTTAAAAAGCAAAACAGAGTGGGCACACTGGACTAAATCTGGGAATAGGCCAGATAACATCCCCGTATTCCCCAATACAACATATGCAAAAACAGGTTGGACTGGATGGGGCGATTTTCTTGGAACAGGGAAAACTGCTAATCAAAAGAAAAGCTATAAATCATTCGAAGACGCCAGAGCCTTTGCTAGATCGCTTGGATTCAAAAGCGTTAATGAGTGGAAACAGTTTGTTAAATCAAATCAAAAGCCATCTGATATACCTGCGACCCCTTACCAAGTATACGCCAAAAAAGGTTGGATAAATTATAGCGACTTTTTAGGAGCTGATATTGTTGCCTCTCAACACAGAACATATCGTTCGTTTGAAGATGCTCGTGTATATGCTAGGAAGCTAAATTTTAAAAAGATAACTGAATGGAAAAAATGGGCTGCTGGTAAACTCCGACCTATAGACATCCCAAAGCAACCACATCACGCATACAAAGATACGGGATGGATTAACTATGCTGATTTTTTAGGAGCTGATATTGTTGCCCCTCAACATAGGACATATCGTTCTTTTGAGAAAGCTCGCGTATATGCTAGGAAGCTGAACTTCAAAAAAGTAACTGAATGGAAAAAATGGGCAGATTGTGAACTCCATCCTATAGACATTCCAAAACAACCACATCACGTATACAAAGATACGGGATGGATTGACTATGGTGATTTTTTAGGAGCTGATATTGTTGCTAACCAAAATCGTAAATATAGGTCGTTTTCTGAGGCTAGGCTTTTTGCACAAACATTGAAACTTAAAGGAGGAATAGGGTGGCGAAAGTGGTCTAAAACGGCTGATAAACCCAGTGATATTCCATCAAATCCATCTAATGTTTACAAAGAAAAATGGAAAGGGTGGGGTGACTTTTTAGGAACCGGGGTAATAGCTACTCAAAATCGAATATTTTTATCTTTTAAAGACGCAAGAACATTTGTGAGATCTCTAAAATTAAAAAGCCAGACAGAGTGGCGAGCATGGGCTAAGTCAACTAATAGACCAAAAAACCTTCCCGCCTATCCCGATGAATCATATGCAAAAAAAGGATGGATAAGCTGGGGAGATTTTCTTGGAAATGACAGAGTTGGCCCTAAAAATTATGTTTATCGGTCATTTGAAGAAGCTCAAGATTACGTGAGATCACTTGGGCTCAACGGCAAAGAAGAATGGGAAATATGGAGGCAACTAAAAGATAGACCAAAAGACATCCCCTCCATGCCTTACAGAACATATGCAAAAAAAGGATGGATAAGTTGGGGAGATTTTTTTGGTACCGGATATATCGCTCATAAAAATCGCAAATATCGATCATTTGAAGATGCGCGTACTTTTGTCCAATCCATAAAATTACTAGGCAAAAATGAGTGGTTCGATTGGATAAAATCTCACAAACTACCTAAAGATATACCAAATTGTCCTGACCATATTTATGCAAAAAAAGGATGGATAGGCTGGGGAGATTGGTTAGGAGTTATTAATAGTTGGAATGTTAACAATATCAGAGGTTTTGTTAGCTCGTTACTTCCATATTTAGGAACTCTTTCCCCAGCCGGATTACATGTTCTACTTCAGCAAAATGGCTTATTGGAAATGGCGAGAAACTCCAAAGGTTACTCATTCATTCAAGCTCTGCACACAGGCCGTTTCCCTAAAGAAGAATTGGAAAAATTCATTAATGAACAGCCCTCTCTTGTAAATGACTTCTTAACTGATGCAAAAGCCACCTTGGAGGAATGTCAAGACGATTTACAGGCGCCTGAAAATATTTTGTCCGAGAATGAAACTATTAATCTTGAAGAAGAGCTACCAACGGTTGAGACGAAGGACATTTTGGCTACTTTGGATAGCGAGCTTTTTTCTAGTCTTGATCGAGAAGCGATTGATTTCTTCATTAAAGAGGCGGTAGCAAGAATTTGGCAGCATGCCTTTTCTGATGAGTCTAAAGCTATTCAACAACTTGAGCAATATAGTGGTGACGGTGATTATCCAAAAGAAGTCAAGGGACTGTTCTTAAGAGACTATCGTGGAGCGAAGGATCTCATTATTCCTTCAGGGTACAGTTTTCCTCATCAGCCCCTTTTGATGCAAAGATACACTGCTCACCTTGTAAAGAGCCGCAAACGCCTGGGAAATTGGTCTGGAACAGGAGCTGGCAAAACCCTTTCGGCTGTCTTGGCTAGCCGTGTTATTGGAGCCAACTTAACAGTCATCTGTTGTCCGAACAACGTTATTGACACTTGGGATAGAAATATCAAAGAAATATATCCTGATAGTACCATTATGATCAAAAAGGCTAACCTAAAAGAGGTAAGTAATGGTGGCAAGAATCAATACCTGATTTTGAATTATGAGTTTTTCCAGCAACCTGGAGCGGGATCTAAATTACAGACCCTATTAAAAGAATGCTCTATCGATTTCGTCATCATCGATGAGATCCATTTTTCAAAGCAAAGAGAAGTGGAGAAGATGTCTGAGCGCAAAAGGATGGTAGGTTCCCTTCTGTCATGGGCATCTGACAAAAATGAGAATCTCCATGTACTTGGCATGTCTGCAACCCCCGTAATCAACAATCTCTTTGAAGGAAAAACATTGATCGAACTCGTTACAGGCGTCCATCATGATGATTTACAAACCAAACCAACTGTCCCCAACTGTATATCCCATTATCAGAGATTCGTCTCTTATGGCATTCGCTGGCTTCCCCAATATCAGTACAAGATGAACCTTGTCATAGAGGACATCGATTGTAGCTCCTTTCTATCCGAGATAAAGCATCACAGCGCCTTCAGATCAATGGTCGATTTAGAAGCCGTTCTGACAAAAGCAAAACTCCCTTTTATTCTTAAAAATTTACGATCTAAAACAATTGTGTACACCTATTATTTGAAAGGCATCGATAGCGTGCTACAGGATGCAATTGCAAAAGCTGGATGGCGAGTGGCCCTATTTACAGGAGAAACTAAGGATGGGCTAGAGCAATTCATTGGAGGCGATGCAGATGTCTTGATTGCCTCTAGTTGCATTGGAACCGGCGTAGATGGCCTTCAACACGTTTGCAATAGACTTATCATCAATACCCTTCCCTGGACCCATGCTGAGTTTGAACAGCTCAAAGGACGTATTTACCGACAAGGTCAGAAATTTGATCATGTGGATATACTGGTACCTCTCACATTTGCCGATGTTAACAAAGAAAAGTGGTCTTGGTGTGAGTCAAGATGGAAACGCATTCAGTTCAAGAAATCAATCGCAGACGCAGCGGTAGATGGCGTAATTCCCGAAGGCCTCCTTAGAACCCCGGCTCAGGCTTATAAAGATACTATGGATTGGCTTGAGAGACTAGAGAGAGGAGAAGTCTATGAAGTGGAACGCAAGAAAATCTCTATCCCCCTATCTGACGAGATAACAGTAGAAGTTCGTAGGCGGTTTGGTGATCTTACCCAAATGAATTATCGCATCAACCACGAGCCAAGCAAGACAACTCACGACCGGTTTCATAAAGACCCAACAGAGTGGGAACACTACCACGCTAGCTATCGAGAAGATAGAAAAAGTTGGCCTGTAACACCTTATCAAGAAGCTATAAAATGGTTCAAAGCTAGACCACACATGATTATTGGAGATTTTGGATGTGGAGAGGCTCTACTAGCTGCTGAACTGGAAAATACAGTCCACTCCTTCGACCATGTTGCGATCAATAAAAAGGTCACTCCATGTGACATGACCCACGTTCCTCTAGATGATGAGTGCTTAGATGCTGCTGTCTTTTCCCTATCATTGATGGGAACCAACTTTGTTGACTATCTGAAAGAAGCTCATCGCTGCCTTAAGCTCGATGGCCATCTATGGATCGCCGAGCCCACCTCCCGAATCAAGGACATTAACGCCTTTAAGGATCTTCTGTTCCGCTTAGGCTTTGATATTAACCGTGTAGAGGAAAAATGGAAGTTCACCTTTATCCGAGCTCTGAAGTCCGAAAGAGAAATCAATTTAAACGTCCTAGAAACCCTAAAAAATAAAAATATCCTATATTAACTGGTTGACGATGAATAAATTTGTATAGATATTTAATGTAGATCTATTGGTCAATCCAAAATATACCCGGGGAACAAGTAATTGATCGTATATTCCTTTCAAAGTAGTAGGGCGTTCACTTCATTAAAACAGTCTTTTTTTAGAATGATTTTTCTTATTATAAGATTTTCACATAAAAACTCTTGAATATTCAGGTCGAGACTACTATGAAAGGTATATTCTGTCTGTTGCTTCATTGCTTTCCTACAGCCACAAGTACTTTATCCAACTCTTTTAGAAATACAGACTTAAAGCACAAAAAAAACATTCTAAGCATACTTTCATATAAATAAAATGCATGCTGCAGAATTACTTCAATATCTCCAGGATTGCCACATAGAAAAAACTCCGATATCCCCTCCTGTCCCAATAAAACAAACCGAGATAGCCCTTGAAATGTCAAATGAGAATCAGAGCAAAGATGTCTGTAAATACTGTACTCTGACTGTAAAGAAGCAGATTTCTTTTTCTTAGTTCGATTAAACGCATCGACTCCTGCTGCTCGATTATATAGGCTTTTGAAGTCTGCCTTTCCTTTCAGCCTCTTTTCTAAAGCTTTAATATTCTTGTCGATCGTTTTTATCGATTTTTTTATATCTGCATCCTCTAATTGAAATTGTAGCTGGTCGGAAGGGGTAGTTTGGTTTAGCTCGAGCATTTCATCTAGCATTTTCTTTTTTTCTTCGTAACTGTAAATCTCGAAATGATATACTACACGCAAAGAACTTTCCACACATATAGCTTTAGCATTGATTCGATTTTCCACTAACGATCTCATTAGCGCAAAACAAGCATGTGTTCGACCTTGTGTGCAGAGTGCAAAAATGCTTTCAGTATAATTGTGAGCAGCTACCATCATCAAAAGCAGCAAACGCTTTTTTGCTCTAATCTTCCTATGGTCAATTTTCATATCTTGAAGACAGTCAGCTCCGAAATTTAATAAGGCGCTCAGGCAGTTTGCGTCTTTAGATTGCGGCGCCGTTAGGCTGAATGACATAAAACTATTTTGTAGCATTAGATATCCTCGAAAAACATGCTCATTCATCCAAGAAATACCCGAAAAGCTAGAACCTCTACCCGGGAATGCGTGGTAGAAAGTGGACAGCTTAAGAAAACCGCTCATACTATGTGACCCATACGAGCATTCAAACCCTTGCT
>JABDAY010000047.1 GCA_013288895.1 Chlamydiota bacterium
GCCGAAGATCGATCTTCCTTAAAGCCAGACATTGGGCAGCAGCTCTTAACCCTGAGCCATAATCATGATAATCAAGATAAGTCAGGCTGGCGCAGACATCACGAGGTAATCTTGCAAGCACTTCACTCGTGCACTCTAACTCGGTCGGGTTGATCCCCGGGCGTGGTTGATGAAAAAATGTGGTTAATTTCGCTAACTGCGCCGCAGACAATTTGTTCTGTCTCAGATAACGCGCAGTATACTCTGTACTTGTTCGGTAAAAATCGCAACTAACCCTCTTTATGGAGGCAAGTTTTTGAAATGAAAAAAGGGAAAAGATCAGCTCGAGCATCTCTTTAGGAAGTCTAGACATGTATGGTGCACTTGGCATTGCAGGTACCCGCCTTAGCCGAGCATATAGCCCTCCTATTGTGGGCTGCTGTTGAACACTAGCCTCTGCTGGTATAACTGACATAATTCATCTCATACTCTGTCTACTTCATGCACTTCCTGATACTTCAAATTGGGACAAGTTAACCGAAGAATTTCTTCTATCCGAGCACGAGAAACTCCTCCCTCTCTAGGCATGTCTACGCGGATCCTTTCAAGCTGAGGGAATGCTTGCTCAGTCAAAATATCTAGGGCAGCGGCATTGTTTATTATAATCTCTTGAACGTTATTGCGTATTGAAAGAGGAAGAGTCATTAAAGAGCGAAGGCATCTTTCATCAAATTCTTGGTCAAATTCTAAATCTATTAATTTTTGCAGGTGGCGTTCTAAAAGCGCTAAATTAGTACGCGTAGGATCATTCTGAGGAAATGCTGCTTGAGCAGGATCCATTAAGTCCTTCGTAAATTTGGTGGTACAAATGTACCTGGGAGTACCATCATCATCATCATCAAGGTTAAGGGTACGACGAGACTTAACGCAGTGAATTTTAAGATCCCCTCGGACTTGACCATAATTTACTCCAAGAAAAATTCTGAGGTAGACCTCTTTTACACTTCTATGAGCGTCTAAAGCACTTACAATATACGGATTAATGATAGTGCCAAGAAGATCCACCCTTTTAATGTTGGGAAGGAGGTCTAAAAAGCCATGAAGAGCAGAGGAAGTGATTGAGCCAATCGCGAAATTAAGCGAGGTAATTAGGTTCCGAGTCTCCTCTGGTAGCGTTCTTACTTTCTCCAGCTCTTGATCCGTGTGCTGGGGAGTCCATAAAAAAGAAACAGTACCGATTGTGATTTCCCTTACGTCTTTCATGTAGTGCACAGGAATGCCGCTAAAGTGATAGGGTTGAGACTGAGGACTCACCAACTGCCTGACTTCCTCCAACTGTTCAAAATTGATTGATTCACCAAGCAATATTATTTCAACAGGTGGCCTTCCCTGAAAAGCCCGTTGAAAAGTATCAAAAGCAGCGGGAGTAACAGAAAAACCCCTTAAGCTGGGCTGAAGATCGATCGTTCTTAAAGCCGGACATTGCATAGCGGCTAACAAACCACGATCATCATCGTGACAATCAAGATAGGTCATACTGGCGCAGACACCAGGAGGTATTCTTGCAAGCGCTTCACTCGTTTGGGCTGCCTTGAAGGGGGAGTGCCGCAATGATGGTCGATGAAAAAATGCGGCTAATTTTTCTGCGGACAATTTGTTCTTAGGTAGATACTTCACGACGTACCTTGTAGTTTCTTGGTGCAAATCGCGAGCCACATGCTTCAAGAGGAAAAGTTGTAAAAACGAACAATAGGCAAAGATTGATTCGATCATCACTGTAGGAAGTCTGCACATGTGTGGTCTGACTGACACCCAATCTTCTCTTATTCGATCGTGCACCCCCCATGTGAGCCCGTGCTGCTCTTGAACACCGACTCCTGCCGGTATAGCTGATGATGACGACACTGCCCCTGACATAATTAATCTCCTATAATTTAATATTTTTAATATACAAACTATACTGTATCATAGAATCATATTTTAATTAATTAAAATTATTTTTTATTAGTTCCATGTTTTTAACCAAAGATCATACTCTGAGGGCTTTAGGCGAAATCTTGCGATATTTCCAGGATGTAAGCTCATTAGGGAAGTTTCAATAACTTCGATAAATCGCGCCTGATTATCTACTTCAAAAGCCCTTTGTTTGATTGCGGCTACTGCGGTTTGTTTATCCATACAACTACGAATGATCTCTCCAATCGTAGTGATGATAAGGTTACGATGGCGCAGGCGAAAGAGATCAGGCTCACCAAGTTCTTGACGTGTTGCTGAATAAAGAGAACTGGAGCGTTCATAGGCCCACACAAATACTTCACGAAGCAACTCAATGCGGTTTAATTCATAGACACCTAGAAGACCGCTGACATAAGCTTGTTCTGGGACGTCTACAAACGATAGAGGACAGAGATTTCCACGGATTAAAGGTATATTGGCAGCTAGCCTTGATACCCGTTTGTTGACATCCAAAAATGGTTGTAGATAGGGCAACTGTACCATCGCAAAAAAGGCTTGTTCAAAAGGGTCGGTAATGGCATCGGCTGTATCCAAAATTTGATGGAAGTATTCGCTAATTAATTGAGGAATTGCAAGTGGTTGGTAGACAGACTTGGAAATACCTACTGGGCATAAACGGAGGCTGCCGCACGCACGTTGATCATTTAACAAATTGTCCGATAAAAGAGCGTGCAAGTTAAAAATGGTACTGCTATTGAATTTCATCTGCTCAGCTACTTCAATCATAAATTCAATAGCGGATTTATGGTTTAAGATCATTTGAGCTTCTCTACTGTCCTTACCTGCAGAAGTCTCTCCCAATTGCAATAAACGTTCTGTTTCAAGCAGTGAATAAGTGTTCCCCTCCAATCGACTTGAGTTCCATGACAAATCAATCAATAGACGGTTTAAAATTTGTCTGGCGTAAGTCCCTGCAGGACGCTCACTATGGGGAGATTTTCCAATTTCGTGTAAATGTTTTCGGATACTTTCAGAAAGATAATAAGTTTCGTTTGGACGATATCTATCAAGAAATTCCCGATTATATCCAACCGGACGACGCGCTTGGATAGGTCTGCGCACATTCCTTTGAATAGAAAAAGCAACTTCTGACAATGGAATGAGTTTTTCTATTTGCTCAGGAGCCTCTTGCATTGAAGGCGTAGCGTAACTAGCAGGAAGATGATATCTTCTAGCGCGTGCTTTCCCAAAAGGACTTAGTCGCCCTTCCTTTGATAAAAAAGCCAAATAGCGTTGCAAGGAGCGTCTACGCAAAGAGGGAGTGAAAGCCTCTAATATCTCCTCTAAAGAAGCTCCCTGATGAAATTGCTCCACAATTTGTAGAATACTATCAAATATTTTATTCGAAACTTGTCTTACCATAAGTCTCCATAGGTTTTGAATAAAATCATAATTAAAAAAGGCTAATCGCGCCACTAAAATCACTTGAAGTGGCGCAATTCACAAAATCGCGCCACAAAAACATGTCGTGGACGCCTTTTTGAGTAATCTGTATAATTATCGAAAAGGAAATATTATGATCTTAGGCAAAGATGGGAAAATGCGTTGTTTTGGCGGCCAGCCCGGTAAGGAGTTTTACGCTGACTACCATGACAATGAATGGGGCATTCCACTACATGACGACAGACGTCTATTCGAAATGCTCATCCTGGAAGGGGCTCAGGCCGGTTTGAGTTGGGAAACGATTCTCAAAAGACGAGACGGATATCGAGAAGTTTTTTACAATTTCGACCCCATCAAAGTTTCCTCTATGAGCGATAGAGAGTTGGAAAGCTTGCGAAAAAATGACAAGATTATCCGCAATCGCCTGAAAATTTATGCAGCCAGGCAAAACGCTATGGTCTTTCTCAAGATTCAGGAAGAATTTGGTTCTTTTGATCGCTATGTATGGAAGTTCTCCCAGAGCAATGCCCTATCAAAAGATCTCAAAAAACGGGGCATGACTTTTGTCGGCCCTACAATTATCTACGCCTACATGCAAGCAATAGGAATCGTTAATGACCACCCGCCCGAATGCTGGTGCCATAAAAAATAGGATTTATGAAGCTGTTAATTTTGAGTGTTTTTATAGGAGGAATTTGTTTTATGCAAGAAGCTTCAGCTCTCTCGTGGTGGGATATGACCCCAGGGGAAGTGCGTGAGAAAATCAATCAACGAATCATGGATATTGAAGCTCCAGTATATTCAGTTTGGGCTATAGAAAATCGAGTTATCGAAAATGGCGCGAGATCTACTCCGATACGTATTTATTTACCCAGTCCAAATAAAGATCTTCCAATTATTCTTTTAATACATGGAGGGGCTGGGGTGGCGGGTAACCTTGACACTCACGACAATCTAGCGCGGTATTTCTCTTCCCAAGCGGCAGCAATAGTGGTCTCTGTTGGATATACAAATGCACCTGAAGGAAAGTTCCCAATACAGCTGCAACAATGTTCTGATTCTTTAACATGGATCATGGATCACGCAAATGAATTTTCAGCTGATTCATCAAGGCTCTCCGTTGTTGGCGACAGCGCAGGGGGAAATATGGCGGCCGCCCTCTGTTTGATGATTAGAGATCAACAAGGGCCAAAAATCGCTCTGCAAGTATTGATCAATCCTGCTCTAGATTTGCGTTGTCAAGGGACATTTGAAAGGCAAAATGATGACTTAGATGTGTTAAGATGGCAGGCAAATCAATACCTGGTAAATTCTAATGACGCTAATAATCCTTACGTATCCCCTCTTTCTGCCAATAATTTAAGTGATTTGCCCCAAGCAGTGATCATACTTGCTGAAAAGGATGAGCTGCGGCCAGATGGGGAAAAATATGCCCAAAGATTAAAAGATTCGGGCGTGCATACTTTTGTTTACTGCCAGCAAAGAATTGGCCATTTAGCAGGCCTAGCGGCAAGGGCAGCCCCCGAGGCAAAGGAATCTCTGGATGTGGCCGTACAGGCTCTTAAGAGAGCAGGCAATTAGAATTACGCAAGTCTAATATTACGGCGAGCAGGTGCCTTCGTTAATACTGCCTGTTTCTATAGGGACAGGCCAATTATTTCTACTGGATAGATCTAATATGAACGTGCCTCCTACCTCGTTGATTAACTGAATGCTAGGTGGTGCGCTATTGTCTGTTAGGGTAACACAGATATCCCCTGAAGGGAAATTTACTAACAAAATCCCGTTATTAGACACCTCAGAGACTCTATTATTTAAGAGCGAGAGTGTAGCACCTGTCAAGAGGTTTTCTGCAAAGATCCCATAGCTAATGCCACCACCAGAGGCCTGATTATCGATGTTAGAGATTCTGTTATCAAAGAAGGAACATCCAGTCCCGGCAGCAATGATCTGCGTTAAGATCCCGTAACTATTGCCACTGCCTGACGCATGATTATCGATGCTAGAGACTCTGTTATTTAAAAGCGAAAATGCAGCGCTAGTGTTGACATTTCCTGTAAAGATCCCGTAACTATTACCATTGCCTGACGTATGATTGTCAATGCTGGAGATTTCATTATTTGAGAGAGAAAATGTAACCGCTCCGGTGACACCATTCTCCACATAAATCCCGGTACTATCATCGTCGCCTAATGCATGATTATCAATATTGGAAACGCTGTTATTTGAGATTGAAAATGTTGCCGCTTCGGTGCTGAAGTTTCGTCCCCAGATTCCATAGCTGTAACCGGTGCCGTCCCCATAATTATCGATATTAGAGACGCTGTTATTTAAAACAGAAAATATAGCCGGCTTTGTACCCATGTTTTCTACATAGATTCCGAGGCTATAGCCCGTGCCAGATCCAGACAGATGATTATTGATGTTAGAGATATTGTTGTTTAAAATTGAAAATACAGCTGCTCCAGTATCGCCATTTTCTGCAAAGATCGCGAAGCTATCACCTCCGAGAACAGAGGCGTGGTTATCGATGTTAGAGATGCTATTATTTGAAAGTGAAAGTGTAGCCCCTGAACCAAAATTCCGTACCCAGATTCCAAAGCTATAGCCGAAGCTAGATGTATAAGTGTCGATGCCAGAGATTTCATTATTAAAAATCGACACAGCAGCCTCATCACCGCTATTTATCATAGCGATTCCATATATACCTGTGTTTTGAGAAGTAACATTAATTATATTGTCTCTCACAATTCCGCCTGCCACTCCCGAAGCAAGCAACCCCGCACTTACAATCCCAAACCCGACATCAGTCCCTGTGATATGCATACCCGCTACTTCACAGGTATTTGCTAATGTAATGACAGCAGTAGGAGAACCTGACATATTTGTCGATGTATTGGTCACAGTCGGTAGGTTTTTAGTAAATTGTGGAATAGTAATCCCCCCATATTGGGTATCGAGTTTATGTAAAGTGCCAGAGCCAAAGAGCTTCTGATTATCCTTCATTAAAAGGCCACCGCTACTCCCATTCATATCATATGAAGACCCGTTACCAGGGAAAACATAGATCACATCACCCGGTCGAGAATACTCCTCAGCTGTTGATAATTCATGATAAGGGGATTCAAATGTTCCGTCTGAATGCCCGCTACCATTCACAAACCAAAAGAAGTATGGGTTACCAGTAACGGGATCGATAGCTGTAGATTTCTTCCGTTCTCTATCCACTGGAATAATTTCACTCCGATCCACATTCTGCATGGCTCTTTTTTCAAGCGTTAAATCCGCCGAACAAAAATTTCTCCCTACTTGCTTCACTACGCGCCGTTTACCAAATGGAATAATCAGACTCAGTTGTCCCTGTCCAATCCATCTAAAAATGGTATCATACGAAGTATTGCCCTCAATTCTGACATAGTCGAAAATATCCACTGCAGCCCGCAGCTCTCCACCCCAAGCAGTTTTCCCCTGGCCTTTTAAATAGTAAGGACCCGCCGCAAAGTAAAGAGGGAATTTCTTGAAACAGTCTACATGAGCTGCCACCTCCGCATTTGCTCCCCCCATCGCAAATTCCCGTTTGAGAGATAAAATCATCCAATGCCCCTTAAACTCCTCAAACTTTATTCCAAAAAAGGAACTTCTCTTTTCACCGACTGGACAATAACCATTCACGCGAAAATCCCAGATTTCTCCAAATGACTCGACTCCTACAGAAACCTGATTATAATGTTGGTGGCTCGTATGACGATAATCGTAATACGAGTTCATCCCCCATACACGCGAGTCCGTTAAATACCTGGCTCCTAACCCCGCATTAGCTGCCAGCTGTCCTCCATTGAATACATGCCCACGAAGATCTAAAAAAGGAACCCAAGAGCCCCCCTTCCAAGGAGTTAAAAATCCCTCTATCGTAGAATATCCCTGATTGTAACCAATTCCATTGCCTTCAATATGCCGCATGGTTACCCGCATAGGTCTTGGATGATCACTATAAAAAGGATCTAAATAGCAATCGACTCGGAGGATTTCTTCATTTAATTGACTAGCGCTATCCGCATGAAGTTCTATGAAATTTAAGCTTATTAAAACAAAATAGCAGAAATTATATCTTTTTAACATGTAACTCCTTGCAATTAAACCACAGTGGAGAGTCTCTAAGTCTCTATTTTGTGGTAATGATTGGATTTATAGGAGCGGTCTGCAGGAATTTCATTTAGGTGCACCGAAATTTGAGCATTATAGTGAATAAGCAAATTTTTAAACTCATCCTGGAGAATTTTCAAGAGCTCATTTCCTGTCTCTTGCAACTGATTAGACGTGCGCCCCTCAAGCAAAAGCACTTGTAGATACACAAATGCCCGGTTTTTTTCCCCACCACCCACATAAAAATTCTCACAACAAATAGCTCTACTTTGACAACGAGAAAGTTCGGCACCAGCCCTATTCACTAAAGCTTCATGAAGCCGTGAAAACAGCATCTTGAAATAATCCCTTGGCATCTCAATGTTCCCAGAATATTCCAATCTCAAATGAGGCATGCTCTCCCTGCGTATGACGGCTCCACTTTAACCAGCTGCTTCCCAAGATTATTACCAGAGAAAAGGCTTAAAAACGCTTTTGGCATGTTTTCTAGCCCCTGCATAATGGTTTCACAGGGTTTGATTTTGCCTTGTTTTAACCACTCTTGTAGTTGTTGCCTTCCTTCAGGGAAACGTTCTTTATAGTCAGCGAGAACTAGAAACCCCCTTACCATAGCACTTTTAACAATCAGATGACGAAAGTTACGAGGACCGATGTCGGGTTGTTCTAAATTATACGAAGAAATTTGACCGCAAAGCACTATACGTGCATGTCTATTAATACGTTTCATGACTTCATCAGAAATATTTCCACCAACATTGTCGAAGTAGATATCAACACCTTGTGAGCTTGCTATTTCCAGCTCCCCAATCCAATTTGCATTTTTGTAATTAATAGCTTCATCAAATCCCAAATCCTTAACAAGATAATCTACTTTAGCATCACTACCTGCAATACCAATTACACGACATCCTTTAATCTTGGCAATTTGCCCTACTATCATCCCTACAGCTCCCGCTGCCCCTGAAATAACAACAGTTTCTTGAGCTTCCGGCTTACCTATGTCAAGAAGCCCAAAGTACGCTGTCATCGCAGGCATTCCCAGCACACTAAGCATTGTTGTTGCAGACACTGTTTGAGCATCAAACTTAAGCAAAGATGAACCACAAAGCACTGAATAATCAGCCCACTCAAGATAACCGCACACCATATCTCCTGGCTGAAAATCTGGGTGCTTGGACAATATGACTTCTCCTGCTCCATCGCCATTAGCAGGCTGATTAAGAGGGAAAGGAGGATGTGAGGAAGGGCGACCTCCAATACGGCCTCGCATGTAAGGATCAACTGATAGGTAGATAGAGCGCACCAAGACTTCGCCATCTTTTAATTGGGGCACCTGTGCTACATGTAGTTTAAAATTATCAAGGACAGGCATTCCTTTAGGCCGCGTCACAAGATGAATCTGTCGATTAGTTTGCATAGGAGTTGCTTCCATTACTAAAAATGAGTATATTAACGGCAATCGTATCCTAAATAATGCATTTTGTCAAAAAAATACGACATGCTAACAGTCTTATACAGAAGGTCGAGGATGAGAAAGATAGAAGTTGTTGAATATGATCCGAAGTGGCCTGAGTTATTTAAATTAGAGGCAGAGCAGATTAAACAAGCTCTGGGATCTAATTGCATTGAGATCCACCATATTGGCTCAACTTCCATTCCTGGATTAAAGGCTAAACCCGTTATCGATATTCTTCCTGTGGTGCGAGATATTCAAGAAGTCGATAAGGCAACTAAAGCTATGGAGTCTTTAGGCTACGAAGCCAAAGGGGAATATGGGATTGCTTTTAGACGGTATTTTCAAAAGGGGGGCAATGAGCGAACACATCATGTGCATGTGTATCAAGAAGGTGATCCTGAAATTAGGAGATATTTGAAATTCCGTGATTGGATGCGCTCCCATCCTTCTGATGCAACAAATTATGCTAATCTCAAAGTGGAATTAGCCAAAAAATTCCCTCATGACATTCTCCAGTATTGCAACGGAAAAGATCCTTTTGTCGCAAGTATTGACGCAAAGGATGGTTATGAAGGGTGGCGTATGGTACAAGCGTTGACCGATCGAGAATGGGATGCGGTGCGTCTTTTGCGCCAAAAATACTTTTTTAAGTCAAAAGAAGATCCCTATACTTGGACGTTTACACACAAGGATCATGTCCATTTTGTTTTCTATAAAAATGCTGAAATCATCGGCTACGCACATCTTCAGCTTTGGCCAGAAAATAGAGCGGCCTTAAGAATTATTGCCATCGATGAGCGTTATCGCAAGCTTGGATTTGGGAGCCTGTTTTTAAGGCTTTGCGAACGATGGCTCTACCAACAAGGATTCAAAAAGTTACTCACTCAATCTTCAAAAGAGGCGTATCCATTCTATCACGAACATGGCTACACAGAAATGCCTTTCAATGATCCTGATGGTTACGAGGGCAGCCCACAAGATGTCGAAATTGGAAAATGTTTACAAGGAGAATAATATGTAATTAAGAATTGCAATCTA
>JABDAY010000048.1 GCA_013288895.1 Chlamydiota bacterium
ATTGACTCAACAGATTTTAAGATAATGTGGGGAAGGGAACCGGAGGACCGGTTCCTCATAGAATCCGCTTTAAGAGAACATTTTGTTCAATTCACGCTCGCGCATGAAAATTTGTTCAGCTCTTGCGCGTGCTGCCAGATTAGCTTGTTCTTGTGCTTCCTGCTGGGCCGCAAGTCTATTCACCCTTGCCTCGCGCTCTCTCTGGGGCCCGTCCATCTCTTGCCGGTGGGCCCGTTCAAATTGCTCTCGCTCCTGTTTCTCCATTTGCTTATGTCGCACATATCTAATGATCTTCTTCTGCTCGAGACGGCGGGGTACTGAAGCTACTGCTGGCTCCTGATCTCCTGGCAAAGGAAAGACAAAATAAGTGTCTGATATCGATGCGGATAGCTGGGACGCATGATAGGCCCTAATAAACTCCTGCTCGATTAGTTGCGAATGCCGCGAAAGTGGTGTATTTAGTTCCTCTAAAGCTCTAGGAGAAATCGACATCGGAACTACTTCCGGCATAGTATTTAGTTCCTCTAAAGCTCTAGGAGAAATCGACATCGGAACTACTTCCGGCATAGCTGATTTGGCTACTATATATATGCTTCCAGAGGATGAGGATTTGCCACCATCTGATGGGGATGAGAATCGAGCAAGAACTTCTGGAGGAAGAAAAAAACTTACTCGCGGACTCGCCTGTGGTACACCAGACAGATTTGCCATAATTACTCCTAATACGATTTGCTTTTTTTCAATGGCAAGGATGATAAACAAAACCGGCTTTTATGTAAATGTATAATAATTTTTTTATTTAAGATCGGTTTTGCGTTTATTGTTTTGCGATTTGCGTTTTATAAGATTTGATGGGCTCAAACGAGCTGCGGTGGATGGGGCAGGGGCCATGAAGGCGGATCGCCTCGACGTGGGTCTTGGTGCCGTAGCCTTTGTGCTTATCAAAGCCGTACTCGGGATAGAGGGCGTGGTGCTCGAGCATGATTCTGTCCCGGGTGACTTTGGCTATGATGGAAGCGGCAGCGATGGAAAGGGAAAGGGAGTCTCCGCCGATGATGGCTTTAGCGGGCATGGAAAAAGAAGGGATTTGATTGCCATCAACGAGGAGGTAGTCGGGTTTTTGGGGAAGTCCTTTCACTGCATTTAACATGGCCACAAAAGTGGCTTGTAGAATGTTGATCTGATCAATGACGTGATGTTCAACGATGCCGATAGAATAAAAAATTTCTGGATCTTGGGTGAGAAACTGAAAAAAACGCTCCCGTTGCTCAAGGGTAAGCTTTTTGCTATCGTCTACCCCATCAATGACAAGTCCCTTGGGCAATATGCACGCAGCTGCGACAACCGGGCCGGCGAGCGGACCCCGTCCGGCTTCATCCACGCCTGCTATGCAAAGATAGCCTTTTTTGAAGGCGTCATTCTCATGTTGCAGGCTCGTCATCTTGCTCTTGCTGGTTTTGTGCCATAGATTCTTTGCCAAGCAATTTTTTAATTTTAGCCGCTTTACCCAGAGCTCCTCTAACGTAATAGAGCTTAGCGAGGCGAGAGTCCCCTTTTGCAATCACTTCGATTTTCGCAATTTTTGGGCTATGAACTGTAAACACTCTTTCCATCGCTGCGCCATAGGAAACGCGGTAGAGAGAAACGGTCCTAGACAGCCCGCCCCCTTTAAGGGCAATGACGGTTCCCGTAAATACTTGTATACGCTCTTTTTCTCCCTCAATAATACGCGTATGGATAGAAATGGTATCCCCCACGCGAAACTCTGGGATATTTGTTTTTAGCTGCTCTTTCTCAATTTTTTGTATCACGCTACACTGTTTCATCTTCTCTGTTCTCCTTTAATAGATCTGGGCGGACCCTTTTTGTTTTTTTTAAAGCTTTTTCCTCTCTCCACTTCTGTATCTCAGCGTGGTTTCCCCCTCTTAATACGGGAGGAACGGCCATCCCTTCAAATTCTACAGGGCGGGTATAATGTGGACTATCAAACATTCCCTGCTGAAAAGAATCGCTTGCTGCAGACTCCTCATCTCCTAATACTCCCGGAACAAATCTTACCACTGCATCGACCAGGACAATAGCGGCAAGACATCCATTGGTTAAAACGTAGTCTCCAATGCTTATCTCTTCAGCAATCTCATTTTCGATCACCCTTTCATCAAGCCCCTCGTAGTGTCCACAGACGAGGATCAAATGGGAATGCTTGGCGAGCCTTTGACATGTAGCAGCATCCAGCTTTTTTCCCTGTGGCGAAAGGTAGATCACATGGGAATTTTCAGTTTTAGTACTCCTTATCGCATCCGTTACCGGCTGAGGCATCAAGACCATTCCGGGTCCGCCGCCAAAGGGTCTGTCATCAACCTTTCGGTGCTTATCTTTGCTAAAACTTCGAATATCCACATGGTTGATATCGACAATCCCCGCTTCTATCGCCCTCTTAATGATACTTACATCAAACGGACCCCGAAAATATTCCGGGAATAAAGAAAGGATATCGATACGCATCATTCTATGTTTTCTTTTTAAGCGCTCTGCGCTTTGCTGCAGTCTTTGTCCGTTTAGCTTGCAGTTTTTCTACGTAGCCTTTAAGCACATCTGGGGCAGCTCTTTTTATGAGTACTGTGGCTTGTCTGGAAGGTTCTGCTCCTTGTCCTAACCAGTAGGCCAATCTCTCTGAGTCCACAGAAACGTTGTTCTCTTGTTGGAGCGGATTGTACCATCCGAGCATTTCCATATACTTTCCATCTCTTGGGTAACGCACGTCTGTTAATACCAGACGATAAGTTTGGCGATTGGTGCGTCCTTGTTGTCGCAAGCGAATCTTTAGCGCCATAAATTCATATCTCCTTTGAACTTTGAAAATTGTTTTTTTAAGTTTGGCATATCTTTTGCAAATTGTTTCAGCCGTTTAAAATTTTTAACCATTTTATTTACCTCGTCTACATGGGTCCCGCTCCCCGCTGCAATCCTCTTTCTTCGGGGATGGGCAAGTTCAACGGTTTCTGTCCTTTCATCAGGGGTCATAGAAAGGATCATCGCCTCTAAGTTTTTAAACTCTTTCTCTGAATACTCTAGGTCTCCCATATCGGGCATACCCGGAAGCATTTTAAGGAGACTTTTCATCGAACCCATCTTTTTCATCATCGACATCTGCTTTAAAAAATCTTCGTAAGTAAATGATGCCTTTCTAAATTTCTCCTCGAGCTTCTCTTTCTCTTTCTGATCGATATGCTCTTCAGCTTTGCGCACCAGATTAATGATGTCGCCCATTCCTAATATCCGATCCGCCATGGAACGGGGATTAAAAAGCTGCAGGTCTCCGATCTTCTCTCCAATACCCTCAAACATAAGAGGCTTTTGGGTCACTTCACGGATAGAGATGGCAGCGCCGGCTCTTGCACTTCCATCGAGCATCGTCAAGATGCTTCCTGTAATCCCTATCTTCTGGTCAAACTCTTGCGCTGTTTTTACAGCGTCTTGTCCCGTATTTGCACTCGCTACAAAAAGGACCTCATGCGGCTGCAGGAGGTCTTTCATGTTTTTGAGCTGTTCCATCAGCTCTTCGTCGATATGGAGGCGGCCTGCCGTATCGACAATTAAAACATCAAAATTTTCGCTTTTGGCCTTTTCGAGCGCCTTCTTTGCAACAACCAGAGGATTTGACTCCCCATCCACCCCGAAAACAGGAACATCGATGGTTTTTCCGAGCGTCTTTATTTGCTCTATTGCTGCGGGCCTCTGTAAATCACAAGCAGCAATCAAGACTTTTTGCTTCTTCAAAAAAGCAGCCAGTTTAGCACATTGGGTGGTTTTACCGGAACCTTGCAGTCCACAAAGCAAAATTACAGAAGGGCTCCCCTTTAAATCTAAGGGCTTTTCTTCCGATCCCATTAAGCTTACGAGCTCATCATGAACAATTTTGACGAATTGCTCATGAGGGGAGACAGCTTTTAATACCTCTTCCCCAACAGCTTTTTCCTTCACCCTTTTAATAAACTGGGAAGCCACCGAATAATTGACATCCGCGTCTAAAAGGGCAAGGCGCACCTCTCGTACAGCATCAGCTATATTTTCTTCGGTAAACTTTTTTTTGCCTGCCAAAGAGGAAAAAAGATTTTGAAATTTTTCTGTTAATGCGCCAAACATAAGTAACTAGCATAAAGAGAATGTTTATTCCATTTCAAGAAAAAAGAAACGATCATGCCCCGCCCAGTCTTTTTCCACCCATTTTCTCTTAAAACAGTCTTTAGAAAATAAAGTTTTTACTTTCTCTCCCTGCGTCGCTCCTATTTCAAAAAAAGCCTTTCCGCCGCTGTTTAGATGCTCTGGAAGCTGCAGGGCGAGTTTCTCATAAAACGCATAACCCCCATTTGAAGCCACCAAAGCCATTTTTGGCTCACTTTTTACTTCGACATCCAACTGTCCATATTCTTCTTCAGAAACGTAAGGAGGGTTGCAAACAATTAAATCTGCTTTTTGCCTTTTAAAAGGCTCTAAAAGATCTCCCTGCATAAATTTCACGTCGAGATTGTTTAGCGAGGCATTTTCCTGAGCCACGAGGAGCGCCTTATCGCTCATGTCTGCTAAAGTGACATCGAGCTGGGGCATGGCTTTCTTTAAGCCAAGTCCCAAGCATCCCGATCCGCAACATAAATCCCACGCGACCTTTTCATTACCCACCATTTTGCACACTTTATCTAAAAGAATTTCCGTTTCCTGCCGTGGGATGAGCACATCAGGGGTCACGCGGATCTTGCAATGATAAAATTCCACCTGCCCCAGGATATATTCAAGAGGCTCTTTTGCGGCTTTTCTTTTTAATAGGGGTCTATAGAGATCGAGCTCTTTACTCTCAAGAGGACGATCAAATTGCATATAAAGATCGAGCCTTTTTAGATTGAGGACAAAAGCAAGCAAGTCCTCCGCATCTCGGGCGGCTCTTTTTATTCCATGATCTTCAAGATACTTTGCAGATAATTTTAATACGTCTCCAAGTGTTTTCATTCGCTTAACTTCTCCTGATAAAAATAAGCCACAAGTGCTTGAGTGATATCATCGAGATCCCCTTCCATGACTTTATCAAGCTTATATAATGTAAGATCGATCCGATGGTCTGTCACCCTGTTTTGAGGAAAATTGTAGGTTCTGATCCTTTCTGATCTATCGCCAGAGCCTACTTGAGTCGCGCGCGTGGAGGCCATCTCCTTTTGCTGCTTTTCCATCCTGTCTTGCGTGAGTTTTGCAGAAAGGAGGCGCATCGCCTTATCTTTATTTTTGTGCTGGCTCCTCTCATCTTGGCAAGTGACAACAACCCCCGTTGGAAGGTGGGTGATCCTGACAGCGGAATCAGTGACGTTAACATGCTGCCCACCTGCGCCTGATGCTCGATAGGTGTCAATCTTTAAATCTCTCTCATCGATGACAATCTTTTCTTCTTCATCGGGCTCTATGAGAACGGCCACAGTGATCGCAGATGTATGGATACGCCCTTGGGCTTCTGTTTTAGGGACCCGCTGCACCCGATGGGTACCAGCTTCATATTGGAGAAACCGGCGCACATTAGGGCCTGACATAACCATGATATATTCTTTAAACCCACCCATCTCAGATTCTGCGCAAGAAAAAAGCTCACACTTCCACCCTTTACGCGCGGCATAATACTGGTACATCCGGACACAATCGCCGACGAATATAGCCGCCTCATCTCCCCCTGTACCCGCACGCAACTCTAAAATGACGGTGCGGCTATCTAACGGGTCTGGAGGGACCAAAAGTGTTTCTAAATCTTTTTGGGCTTTTGCAATGGAAATTTGCAGGGAAGCGATCTCTTCTTTTATCGCATTGATAAATTCAGGATCGCTCTCTTCTTTGAGGATTTCTTCATCTTCCTGAAGTTGCTTTTGAGATTTTCCAAGAGTGCTCCAACACTCTTTGACTTGGGTAAGATAAGAATGCTCTTGCGTAAGTGCACGGTACTGCTTCTGGTCAGTAAAAACCTCAGACCGACCAAGAAGGGCTTCCACCTCTTGGAGCCTAGCTAGAAGCCTTTCCACTTTTTCAGTAAACATTAGACCTCTTGCATACCCTCATTAGGTCTTACTTCTTCTTAGCTTTTTTTACAGTCTTAGCTTTAGCTTCTTCTTTCTCTTTTTCGTCGGCCTGCTCTTGTTTCTTTGCAACGTAACGCTTCTTAAACTTATCAACTCTTCCTTCAGAGTCAACAAGCGCCTTGCTACCTGTAAAGAATGGGTGGGAGGCAGAAGAGACGGGTACTCTGAAAACAGGGTATTCCTTCCCTTCATAGCTCGCTTTTTCTTTAGGTTGCAGTGTGCTTCCGCAAACAAATTTAACATCTGTTGCTGTATCTACAAATAACACTTCTTGATATGGGGGGTGCCCTTGTTTTTTCATAACCTACTCCAATTTCTAAAATAAGACTGAAGGATAAATGATCGGTGGGTTAAGTATCAAGAAGAGATTTTTTAGGGCGATTAAAGAAAGAAAGAAAGAAAGAAAGAGAGAGAGAGAGAGAGAGAGAGAGAGAGAGAGAGAGAGAGAAAGAGAGAAAGAGAGAGAGAAAAGATCGGTTACGGTTACGCATACGGTTACGGTTACGGCAAGAGATGCTTTTTCCGTAACCGTAACCGATCTTCTTCCCTTTAACTCTCTGTAATACAGAATGTTACGCACATAACAGGAGATGAGCATATGAATCTTTACGTTTTTAATAATAAACTATAACAAAATAATTGACTTTTAGTTGCTATTTTGTTAAAATGGTTATTATAAGTCAAATTTATAACAGAGGAGAGTAATTTATGTCAGATGTTAGCCAAGGTCTAACAAATGGGTCCCCAACAATAGCAAGAATGCCTGGAAATGATGATAGGAATGCTAGAGCACCTAGATCAAATCCATCATCCGATAAGGAAGGAATATGCATTGTTGCCTTTTTGGCGATTACTGCCGTAGTTTTAGGATTAGGAGCAGGCGGTGTCTTCGGAAATGTAAGTGATGTAGCCTTTAAAAACTTAACGGTTTTCTCTGGCATTGCCAGTATCGGCGCCCTTATTGGTTTTTGGGGTGGAGTTGGAGCCCGTGTATCACCCAAAACGGAAAAAATATGTTTTATCGCTTTCTTGGCGATTACTGCCCTACTTGCAGGATTGGGAGCAGGAGGCCTGCTCGGATATGTAAGTCCTGATGCCTCATCATTTTTAAAACTTCTCACCGGCGTTGCTGGTGTTTGGGCTGTATGTAAAGTATTGTCATCTCTTTCAGATTGTCGCAATGAGAGAACGAGACGAGCGGATGTACATCCAGCTCTTCCCCCTGCGAACCCCTACGACCTAGAAAGCCACCACCAATAATCCCAAAACAACAAGGCCTCCTAAGAAATTAGGGGGCTTTTTTTTGCTAGAAATGCCATGCGGGCGGTCATGAGCCCCTCGAGAATCCCCTCTTCGTAGCGGAAATGGGGGTGGAGTTCCAAAGCGGGAAAGTCGTTAGGTTGGAGGATATCATCTTCTGTGATATTAGGGACGATTCTTCTAGCACAGGCAAGGACTTTTTGCCTCTGAGCTTCTATGAGCTCGTCAAACAGGGATTCCATGTTAACTCCTTAAATTCTTAGCCGCATTCGCGGCAAAATTACCACTTCGTGGTTCCCTCTTTTTCTTAAAAAAATTGCTTAATAGCTCGCCGCATTCTTTTGCTAGAACATTTCCCCTCACCTCTGGCTGGTGGATGGGGTGGGTGTAAATCCCCTCTCCGGCGCCATGACGGAGGTCGGGTGCTCCCCAGATGATGGTGTTGATACGTGAAAGGATAAGGGCTCCTGCACACATGTGGCAAGGCTCTAGGGTGCAATAAAGGGTTGCGTCAAGGAGGCGCCAATTATTTAAAAATTTACTTGCTTGCCTTATGCAAAGGGTTTCTGCGTGGGCTAAAGCATCATTCAACTCCTCTACCTGATTGTGGGCACGGGCGATAATCTCGTCCTTGTAGACGATAATCGCCCCTACAGGTACTTCATCCTTTTCTTGAGCCAAGAGAGCCTCTTTTATGGCCTCCTGCATGTAAAATTCATCCACATCCATTCTGTTTTCTGTGAAGGTTAGCGATTTGTTTTTTTAAACTTGCCGTATCAGCTGTATACTTATTTTGAAGACCAAGAAGTTTTTTCTCATACTTATCAGTGAGTTTTCTAATCACCTCTTCGTAATCAATTTTTTTCTCCTCTTTAGCCTCAGAACTATTTTTCATTTCAGCTAAAGCCTTTTCTCGTAATTTTTCATAGACAGCAGGAGTGAAAGCAACTTGATTGAACACGCTAAAAATGTAAGTTGGTATGGCGCCGTTTAAGATGCAAGACTGTTGCATCATTGGATCCCCTTTGGCATCTTCAATCTCTTCGATCTCATCGTAGTTGGGATTGATCCTTTCAAGCATGGTAACAAAGTATTGATAGACCTCTGTGTTCTTTAATACCCATCTTGATGCGACCCATTCCCCAAGCTCTTCATTCCCCTCTTTGAGTTCAGTCAAATATGCTTGTGACATCTCTTCAACAGTCAATTTTTGTATTGCTTTTTTGCTAAAATATTTAGCAGAAAAAGCGGGGTTTTTTGGCAAATGATCATTCTTTAATTCCCTCTTGATCTCACTTAAAATTTGGAAAGTCCAAGGCTCTACCAATTCGAATTTTACTTTGTAGGTTTTTTCTTCGATCATCTTTCTCTCCTGTGGGTTAAACGAATACAAAAGCTTGCTCAGATTATATCCTTCTGTTATAATAAAGCCATTCTTTTCAGAAACGAAGGAGATTCATGTCACTAGATAAAGGCACGAAAGAAGAAATAACAAAAAAATTTCAGCTTCACGAGAAAGATACTGGATCAGCTGACGTTCAAATCGCTATCCTGACCGAAAGAATTGCGGAACTAACGGAACACTTGAAGTTAGCTCCCAAAGACCATAGCTCACGCCTTGCTCTCTTAAAATTGGTAGGTCAGCGACGTAAATTGCTTGACTATCTCAATTCTACAGATACCAAGCGCTATCAAAGTTTAATTACACGTCTTAACCTACGCAAGTAATTTTTAAAAAAACAGGGCTACCCCTTTGGGGTAGCCCTATTTTTTTTGGATTGAAAAGAAGAAGAAGAAGATCGGGCACGCACGCGGGCACGGGCACCGGCACGAAAGAGGGAAATACTTAAGCTCTCTTCTCTTTCCGGATTTCGTGCCCGTGCCCGTGCCCGCGTGCGTGCCCGATCTTCTTTTTTCTTTGTTCTTTATCTCCCTTCCTTTATTCTTTTTTCAAATTGTCGGTTTATTTGATGAAATGCCCTTTTGTAAAGATCAAATTTTTCTTTGCTCTTTAGAAATGGTCAATTCATCGCCGGCATAAACTATAGGAAAACTATGAAAAAACCAGAATCACTTACCATTTCCGTTGGCGGAAAAGAGATCACCTTTGAAACAGGAAAAATTGCAAGACAAGCCCAAGGAGCCGTTATGGTCCGCAGCGGCGATACGATGTTGTTAAATACTGCTTGTAGAGCGCCAAAAGTTGCGGACGAGATCGACTTCTTTCCTTTGAGAGTGGATTATCAGGAAAAATTTTCCTCCTCTGGAAAAACTCTTGGGGGCTTTATTAAAAGGGAGGGACGTCCAGCTGAAAGGGAAATTTTGGTCTGCAGATTAATCGATAGACCTCTTAGACCGATGTTTGAAGATGGCTATTTTAATGAGGTCCAGGTTCTCTCTTATGTACTCTCGTATGATGGCGTGCACGCTCCTGAGCCTTTAGCGATCTGCGGCACCTCTGCAG
>JABDAY010000049.1 GCA_013288895.1 Chlamydiota bacterium
TATGATGCCTCCTGCAAAAGGAAGAAATTTGTTTTTTATTTATCGGATATAAAAACTTTCCCATATTGTCCCATCTACCTGTTACTATAAGGATAACATTTTCAAATGTTTTTTAAAAGCCCCAAGAAGGTGGAGGTATTTGAACCGTAATGCCAATGCCGTTTCTTGCGGAACTCGATTCTTTTATCGCCATTACCCAGGTCTCGCGACCTGGGCTATTCAATAACGGCCCGATGGGCCTAAAATTAAATGGACTCCTCTTCTGCGGGCGGCAGAGGCTGACAGCTACTGTCAGCCTCTTAAGCCGTCCCGTCGATCAGAGCCGGCCATTTGCTCCACGGGAGCAAATGGCTTCGAGTCCATACGCACGCCACGTTTAGTGGCGTGCTCAAGTCTCAATTCCAAAAAAAAACCCATCTGGTGATGGGTATTTGATGGACTCCTCTTCTGCGGGCGGCAGAGGCTGACAGCTACTGTCAGCCCCTTAAGCCGTCCCGTCGATCAGAGCCGGCCATTTGCTCCACGGGAGCAAATGGCTTCGAGTCCATACGCACGCCACGTTTAGTGGCGTGCTCAAGTCTCAATTCCAAAAAAAAACCCATCTGGTGATGGGTTTTTTTTGGAATTGAGACTTGATGGACTCGAACCATCGACACCCTCATTAAAAGTGAGAGTGAAATCTCATTTAGCCAGCAACATCCAGCCTTTATGGGCACAATTCTATAGGGCTAAAAAATTGGTTGCAACTGGTTTTTGCTGAATATCGATGGCTCAATAGGGAACGCGGTGCACCGTCTTTGCACCGGTTAAATTAAAAAAAACATGACTAAGACCACAATTAACCAGATGATGTTTTGAAGTTGATATCGTAAACCGTTTTTTCCGTTTCCGCCCAATCCCCAGCTCTTCCCCATTGAACAAGAATTCCTTCACAAAAATAAAGCCAATATGTGTTTTCAAAATCACGCCAACTAGAGGTCAACCAATCTCTTGTTTTGTATTCACGAATTTCGATAACCTGTCCGTATTTATTAAGTATCGATCCCCGCGCTATTCCATGACCACCCATTTTTTCCAAAACTTCTTCTTTTTTCATGCGTATAGATATAGCATCCAATTTACTTTCTGATGCATACCTACCACAAGAAGACAAGATGGCCATAACTAAAATTATCAAAAAAGAAACAAAACCATTTTTCACATCAAATTCCATATTAAATAATAAGATTTTCACATACATGGAAAATCAATTCAATTTAAATGATAATTTTGAATAAATTATAATTCAGAAATTAAAGACCAGTCCATCCAGTAGGCCCTTTTGATAATAATTTTTACTATTCATCATTTAGAATAAGCCTTTTTGAGCGCTCATCGAAGGTTGACAGATTATCTTCCCTGTATATGCAGACGGTAATTTCTCGTTTATACTCACTATCAATAATATGCTTATGTTGATATTTTTTATTATCACTTATGATTTGTTCAAGCGCGTGTTTCATTTCCTGTGCTTCATCAGGGGTTAGATAAAGAATGATTTTATTTACTTTTGCATCTGAATCTAAATTATAAATTCTCATAGGTTATCCTAATTATGGGGCACATCTGTTGGATAAATTTGACCGAACTCTTCCCAATCAACACCAACTTTATATTCAACATGAGCATGGGGATTATTATGAGGATATGGGCGATTAAAGTCGAATCTAACGCGCCTTAGACCATCCTTAGAAACAAAAATTGAGTCGCCTGCTTCATTTCGAATAAGTCTAGTACCTTCTCCTAGCCACCCAGAAATTCTCTTTTCCAATTGGACAACTTCTGCGATTTTTGCGCTGCTCTCAAGACCCGCAGCTGATTCCAGAAGAAACATTTGTTCAGCTGTTTTAAGACCTTGATAGACTGTATTGAGTTCTTGAGCTCCTTTTAGCCCTTTTGAAACAGCTTTTATTAAGACACCCGGCACAAGAATATCAGTTCCATATTTTCCAAAGACATATCCAACTAATTCTCCACGCCTATCAGAAGGTAGTTTATCCCATTCAATAACGAGCTGATGAACTTCTGGAGCTAAAATTTCTCTTATGGTTTCCCATTCTCCAGAGCTTACCAAGCCACTGAGAAGTGTGAAAGCCTCATACATTTGTTCCCCTGTACGAATGGGATGAACAGTTACATCAGATAAAAACATGAGAAGGCCACGCCCTGATTCATAGATTCCTTGGGGAAGACCTTTGGCAAACCCTAAGCTGAAGTCTGACACCTGTAACGGATAAGTTTTTTGAGCTTGAGAAGTAAACTGCTGGTAATCCTTTAAAGAACGATCGTATTCTCCTAATCCAAAATGAGCGACTCCTCTTTCGAGATAGGGGAGTGGATTGGTTGGATTTGCCTCAATCGCTTTTCCGAAGTCTTGCACTGCTTGATTTAAATACCCATACGCCAAGGCTTTTTCTCCTCGTACTTGGTATGAAAGGGTGTTAAAGTCGACTTCTTTTTCTGGATTAGCATAGAGGTGGGTATAATCAGTAGAGAATTTTTGATCGATCTCTGTGTGCCCATTCGAGTCAAAGTTTTGAACTTCTTGAAAAAATCTTGGATGGCAAGGGAACTGATTCTGAATGTTGTTAAAGCTATCATGAGCAAAAAGAGATCCTAGAGCTCTTCCATTTTCTTCCCAAGAAAGCTCTTGATTCTGGGATGCTAAGCTTGCGGGCTGGAAAAACTGCTGCTGCATGATATTTTCTTTAAAGGAGGGGATCTGATCCTCTACGGCTGACTTTAGAATAGATGTTTCATCTGCAGCTCCAATCATAGGCAAACTATTAGAAGGAACTGAAGAAACGGAGTCTTTTTGTTCATTTTTATCTGATGTACCTGAATCAGAAGATGCCGCGGCTCCAGCAGCACTCGCTGCCGCAGCTCCCGCCGTAGTTCCAACAACCACCGCAGCAACAACAACGGCGGCAACTGCTACGACAACAACAGCTGCAACAATGAGCTCTTTCTCATGTTTTTTGGCAAAATTTGTGATATGGTCCAATTGTTTTGATAGCCAGGTCTTGTGCTTGCCATAGACAATTTTTCTGCGTTCAGACAAAATTGAAGGAGTAATCAAGAACCGATATTCAGTAGGGGCTCTAAAAGGAAAGATATCTTCATAAAAATCATCATCTCCATGCAAAAGCTCTTCAATATCATCTTCCAGGGATAAGCTTTCTTCAGAACCATCCGGAAGGGCGCCTTTCCTTGCTAAGAAAACGAGGAAATTCTTAATCCTTTCCACATCTTCGCGGGTGGTACATTTGTTTTCTATTTCACCAGATTCAATTTCATGAAGGAAATTAATGAGCTCATCATAGGTTGGCGCATAATTGTTTTTTGTTAGCTCCGTTTCATAGTCGATTATCTGCGTTTGGGGGGTGACTTGTAGTGAATTCCCTTGAGGGTAAAGGCTAGTGGAAGGGACAGTAAAAAGGAGAACAGTATTCACAAGAAGATTGAAATGTCGAAACACAGGCCCTCATATTTAATGAGGGTGCAAGTTAACAATTGCCTGTATTTATTAGCAATTTAAAAGAAATTAACGATAAGTGGAATATGCTAAATCGAGTATATCTCTATCTCTAATGCTACCAAGGTATGCCATAGTTTTTGGTTGCAAGCAGCAAAGTAAAGGGAAGAATTATCAGTATCAGTAATTTTTTCATATGACCTCTTAAAAAATATAAAAACTGCTCAACTATATTACATGAAAAAAGTTTGATGTCAATATATGATTGTTATCAAAGCAATTAATTTAATTGTCAAACTGTTTGAAATCATTTGTTTAGTTGTATTAATTTTAAATGGAAAATAGAATATTGCTTCATATAAAAAAGGATGGATTTATGAAAAAGCAAATTCTCTACAGTGTGATAGCCGTTCTTACTGTGCTTTCTGGGTGCGCCAACTATAGCGCTCCTCCTTTAAACGACTTTTCTTCAGAAGTTATCTATTCACGGCCTGTCGTTGAAAATGAAGAAGAAAATGGTGTTTTGGTTATTGCGAAAGAGTTCAGTAGAGTTGATTGTAAAAAATTCCTAGATAGAGATGTCCTTTCTAAGGGATATCAGCCAGTACAGCTATCTATTCAGAATAACTCCGATGACAGTTATTCATTTTCATTAAGTAGGGTCGGTCTCTCGTGTACATCTCCAGAAGAAGTTGCGAATACAGTACATACATCGACCGTGGGAAGAGCTACTGGATATGGTGTTGGTGCGCTTTTTATATGGCCTTTGGCGATTCCTGCAATAGTAGATGGCATTAAGTCCTCGGAAGCAAACGAAGCCTTGGATCATGATTTTGCTTCAAAAACAGCCAGAGATCAGACAATTTTGCCGCATTCTCACTTCAATAAGCTAATTTTTGTGCCTGTTCATGTCTATCAGGCTGCTTTTGAACTAACATTATTAAATCTCGAGACTGGAAAGGCAGAGACATTTAACATTGTATCTGGCTAGCTTTGCTTAAGGGCGTTCTTTTGCTCCATAAGATAGAAGAAAACGTTTAATTTTTGGATCGATGTTATCCCGCATAATAGGCGTTTTACCAGCATCATTTCGAGCATTAATATCTGCTCCGTTTAATATAAGGATTTTAATCATCTCAAACGTTTCAGGATGTACCCCATCCCCAGAGGCCAGATTGTGCAACACGGTGTTGCCACCCTGCCCTCTTGCATTTACATTGGCTCCTTTTTTTATCAACATCTTCAGCAAGTCAGGACGGTGATAGCAACCATTTATCGGATAATCTTCACTCCCTGTAAGTTTTTGATTAACTTTTAAAAAGCCATTATCTATGAAAAACTCAAGCATTTTAGGAGACGTATTAGTTATCAAATGACCATTTGAGCAATCCAAATCCTTGGAATCTAACTTCTTATTTTGTATTAACCATTCCAAGCATTCAAGTTTTGCCTTTCCTCTATTAGTCTGATTACATTGAACAACAGCCCATAATAGGGGGTCAATACCATTCACTTTATCTCGAGGCAAATCTCCCCCTTTTTCAAGAACCAATTTGAATAAATCCAAACGACCCGCATAAAGGCAAGCAATGGATGGCATATCCCAGTGATAGTAGTAAGCATCGGATGCCAATTCTAGTCCGTAATCAATAAGCAGCCTAAAAGATTCAACATCAACCACCTCTAATGCTTCATTATAAAAGCGACCTTCAGTAAAGGCATCATTTGGTTTTAGTCCTTGATTAAGAAAAAATTCTACAAGCACAGGGTTATGTGAATACAGAGCAAAATATAAGGCCGAATTGTTATTAATAGCTCTTGTAAAAGGATCTGCGCCATGCTGAATTAATAGCTGAACAGCACTCAAATCACCTTTCTTGGCTGCATATAATAAAGCAGGAATCCCATCGGGATTGTTCCCGTATTTAACAAGAATATCCGTTAAACTGGCTTCCTGCGATAAGCTGCTTGAATGTACTGGTGACTTAGCTTTGATCACCTGAGAATCTGATGAAGAATTACAGGCAGCCAATATTTGCTCAACGCCTTCTGTAAATGATATCATCATGCCCCCCTGCGCCAGCCCATCATTGGATAAAGGGATTTCCTTTTTTAAGCCTGTTTTATTTAACGATGTTTTACTGCACTCTAAATCAATTTTTTCCAAAGACATGATTACCTCTAGCTATAATTTTAGATAATTATACAGAATAACACATAATCTAAATACACTAACTAATCAGTATTACATAATAGATATTTTTAATATAAACAAATTAACGCCAACCACATAGAAACATAAGACTCAAAATTCCAAAAAATTTATTTGCGGTATTGAGTTTTATTCAAGTCCATGTCGTGCAATTTTCATAAGAATACGCATCTGTTTTTTTTCTTGAATAGCTTCGGCTGAATACATTCCATGCTTGACATTCATTTTTTTTAATCGTTTTTTGCCTTTTTCTTTTGGGCCGGTGCTGTATCCACCGTGCAGTCTGCATCTGCCATTGGCCATTGCTGGCTGTCTACATGGCTTGTTTTCGTTTGTTCTTGCTTTGGCTCCGCACATTGCTGACATGGGCTTCCTCCTTTGTTTTTGGGTTGTACCCCTCCCCCTGAAAAGTTATTAACTATGGCATTGTTTGCCAAAACCGCGTGAGTAACAGTGACTTTTTGTTCGCCTCCTCTTCGATGACGATCGAGAGCCTCAATTGTTTCGTTATGAAGTCGAAAAAGCTTCATAACTCTATTAGTGTACATATCGGTTTGTGCCATATGCTCGCATCTGCCCATTTTTCCCAGTTGCCTCATTCCATGCTGATAGAGAACAGAAGCTTGAGCAGCCAAACGAGCCTCAATTGCATCTTTAGGTTGCGCATCAAAAATACTTTGTATTATGTAGTTGAACTCATTTTCTGGATTATTAAAATTGACCAAAATACCCTCCACCCCAAACTGCAATATTTTGTTAGCGAGTTCGGAATCTTTAACCCCAACTATTTCTTTTAGTTTTTCCTCATACTCTCCGGAGTTTATAACGACACCCATACCCCCATTGGGATTGTCTGATTGATAAAACTTCAAAGGCGTAGCTTCGGTTTTTGGAGAGAGGATGAGCTTGCCATTTTTTTTCTTTTCTTCCTGCGTTTTTTTAATACTTTCTTTTTTTTCAGCTTCTTTTATTTCTTCATCCATAGTGCAACCCCTATTTTATTTTTAAACATCAGCTCTTTCTATCTTTTCTTTGATAAATTCTATTGTGAATTTTGCACCTTGTATGCGAAGCAGATCATTCCAATCACTAGCATCCTTGGATGGCGCTACTCCCACAAATTCGGGCTCAATCATACAAATGCTTTTCCCAACAACGTCAATCGCTTTTTTAGCCATTAAAAGGCCCTTATTTTTAAGCCCCCTCTCTTCAAGATGTCTGTCGTTATCAGCAAATAAAATGATTGAGCTTCTGGGATAGAGCTTTCTTATAGATGCAGCAACGAGGGGCATATTATCGGCAGAAAAACAGGAAACCATTGGAATGCCGCTTAATTCCATGCAGGTCGCAGCGGTTACGTAACTTTCTGCAATACCGATGATGTCTCCATTTTTAGGTTCTTTTAGTCTATGAAACAAGCCTTTTGCTCGCGACCCTGCTATCATCCGTTTTGAGCCGTTGTCATTTAAGATTTGGCAGCTCCAGAGTTTTCCATTCTCATCATGCATGGGCACAACTGCTGCATTTCCGTATTTTTCTGAACTGCAAAAGCGAATGCCATAAGACCCTACCCCCTTTTTATAGAGATAAGAAGAATAGCCTATAAAAGAAGAATGCTGCCAAAAACCATATGCCTTACACGCGGCTTTCTCATATTTATCAGATGCATGTTGAGCACTTTCAGATGGAATTTGGATAATAAGTTCCTCAGAATGACTTGGCGGTAACCCATAAGTGCGCAAGGTGTTTTGTTCTCCACCCCTCCCTCGGCACCAAGTTATGAGGCCAACATAACCTTTTTTCATCTTGCTAAGGCGGGAATGATAAGCATATTCGCCTCTCCCTTGCGATTGATCAATCTTTTGACAACGAGTTAGTTTTCCTATCTCAAAAGTTTCTACCTCAAGACCCATATTTCTTAGAAAAGAATGATGTTCAGCAATCTGATCAGAGTAAGTTTTAATTGAATGCCTCCTTGTCCATGTTTTTAAAATGACTGTCCCTATTTTTGTCCCTGATCTTTAAGACGGGAGCTAAAATCATTCCCCCCAAGAAAAAATTCGCTCTGTCCTTGTTGTCCCGCCTGCCCCTATTCCAGTTTTCTATATTTGTTAATAGATGAGAGCTTTTAAACTCTTCCTGAAGATTTTTAAAAATCGGGAACAATAAGAAAATTAAGGACATTGCATTACACCTCATAGAGAAATCCTCTGTCCTTATTCCGTCCCTATTCATAATTTCTGTCCTCATTCTATCTCCTCATCCTCTGGAAAGATCTTTTCGGCATTAGACACATGGAAATGGTCCGCTAATCGTTCTCGACTTTTAGAAAGAGGGGGGAAAATATATATTGGATGGCGTTCACCTCCAAATCGCTTACGCCCTCGCTTAAAGTTAGTATTTTTAAATAGGGTTTTTAACACCCAGCCGCATTCTTTTTCACCTTGAAGAGGCAATTTTTCCCTTGAACAAAAGACCTTATAATTATCTCTAAGTACATCTGTTCTTATGCTAACTCCTTCCTCGGTCCACGCAAAACCATTACTACTTGATAAATCAAGTCGCTCCTCATTGAGAACAGCATGTATATATTGAAGAAATGAGGAAGAGCATTGCAATTTGAGGTCGAAAGAATTGTCATTTGCCGGAAGTTTCCTGGGATTAAATTCTTCAAGGTTAATATTTTTTAGATCATAGAGGAGTGCAGCACAACCGCCGTTATTCAACTCTTCTGCTATTTCATCGAAGTGTTGTTTATCCCCTACTTTATGCCCGCTACAGTCTAAAACAAGCCAACGACGATCATCTGGGTCAAGCGGAAGGGCAAACCTTTCATTGGAAGCAGCAATAAATTTCCGATAATTAGGGATTTCAATTTTATCTTTTCCTTTGGGCTCTATCCATAATGTCTCGCTTGTTATTGCAGCCTTTAACTTCCCACTATCACTTTTCCGACCTCCCCATAGAGCTTCATCGGCAAAGATTAAAATCTTAGTCGCAAGTTCCGAATTAAATTTTCCTAATAAACGCTCCACGTCGTCGTAAACAGCATATGCAGTGCCAAAAAATCGCCCTATAGCATCCACAAAAATGTTCTTACCACAACCTTGAGGGCCTCTTAGTAATATGGCGACTGTCCGCTCTTCCGGTTTCTGCACCCAGTTTGCCAAAAGATGCATCAGGTATTCATAGTGTTCCCAGTTTCCGCTACAGATCACCTCCAAAATGTGCTTTTTAATCTTCTCACTGATCCCTTGTTGCGGAATGATGGCAAGTCCTTTCCATAGGTTATAAAACCAGATTTCATCTCGCTCATAATGGCCGATCACGCGAGGATTTATGACGATTTTGCGAAATGTACGGCGCCGAGGAGATTCAAGAAAAATTTCCGCCTTGCTCTTTTTTTTGCCTTCAACATCAATAGGTTTATTTTGGAATCGATCTTTAAAGGACTGCTTCTTATCCAAAGAAAAACTTCCATCACTACCCTCTTCTAAAATCAAAAAAGTCGGCTGTTCTAAAACAGCGAATTTTATATTCATTTCATCAACGATTGACTCTACTACAGGATTTTCACTGAAAGTCTGAGAACGATCCTCTTTTTTATTTCGCTCGATTTCTTCCTGCCGCCGAGCAGCAGCTTTCGGCATTTTCTCTACGTTTTGCAAGTCAGAGTTAATATGTTCATTGCCCTGAGAAACACCATCTGATATCATTGGTTGCATCCTTATTGGTTATCGAGCTTTTTAAGCTCACGTAAAAAGTGCATTAGTATATTTACCCATTTGGATAAGTCTTGGGGCGACGAGGTCGGTTCTAGGCAACATCGCCGCCAATTTTTACACGCCCATCGTATTTGCTCGATAAACATGTCTCGGGGATAGTTTGAATAATCCATACACCTATCCTATTTGCCCTGATTTTCGATCCAAGCGTTGAAAAGATCCATCCTCAGAGGAGAAGCAAGTGACGCATTTGTCCATCGTTAAAGGGTATTTTTTGCTTGATACAATCTGTTGGGGTGACCAATACTGAAAATCATCCATAAGAAACCTCCTTTAGTTAATGTGCC
>JABDAY010000050.1 GCA_013288895.1 Chlamydiota bacterium
TCCATTTGGGCATTTTGTGGATCTCATCGAAAATAAGAAGCTCGGTAGAGGGGAGCCATGCTTCTTTTGTAAGAATTTTACGATCCTCAGCACGATCATAGGTTAGATAAATAAAGGATTTAAATTCCTGCGCAATACTATTGGCAAGAGTGGTTTTCCCTGCTTGACGGGGCCCAGCCAGGAGGACCATTTTCTTCTTAAGATCTAGTATAATAGCCTTTTTTTGATACCTTTCCATATTTGACTATTCTGCATTCCATTGCAAAAAAGTCACGACTATTCTGTATTCCGCTGCAAAAAAGTCGGTTTCTCGAAGAGTTTGGAGAATGTTAGGGCAAAGCCTCCATTGCCCAAGATATTGGCGCTAGTGATCACGGGGTCAAATAGGATGTAGAGCGCAGTGATTAAGGACATCATTTCCCCGTTAAATCCTAGAAAGCTTTCAAGAATGGGAAGCATGACAATGATCCCCCCGCCAGGGATCGCTGCGACTGAAAACTTGGCCATGACGAAGTAAAAGGCAAACATCAAATAGGCCCACAGATCGGGCTGATCCATGCCAAAATTCTTCAGGACGGCAAAAGCAAAGATAGGGATCGCAAAACAATCACCGATCAGGTGGATGTTAACTGTTGCTGGAACCACAGCTCGCGCAATATCGGGCTCTTTAGAATTTTTTTCTACACCAATGATGGTCAGCGGCATAGCGGCTGCACTCGACATGGATCCGAATCCTGCAACTGCCGCTGGCAGCATGTTTTTAATAGAGTTTAAGAAACGGGCAAACCGAAACCCATTTGCCGCTAAATAAATAAATCCAATGTAGGTGAAAAGGGCCAAAGCGATGACGCCAAAGATCAAAGCGTAGTCTTTGACAATTTTAACGATCATACCGTCGTGAGCAAGCTTTAGGGCAAATCCTGCGATGAATAGGGGCATCACCATGAGAAATCCACGGAGGATCCAATTGACTGTCTTTTCGATTGGGAGAGACACCTTTGCAGCGATCTTAGGACAGAAAAGGGAGGTAGCTATTCCCAAGACCAAACCTGCGAACATCGCATAGGCATTGGAAGCCCATTTTGGCAAGACAAAGTCCCACGCAGGCACAAGCCCTGCATGCTCCTTGAGAGGGGCGATCGACAGATCAAAATGGTGCACTAGCATTCCGACATTGTAGCTCAACATTGTGGAAATAAAGTTGGAACAACAAATTGCGATTAAAAGAAAAATTATTATCTTTGTCGCGCTTTTTGCGAGCTGGGCCGCTGTTTTAAATAGCAAACCAAAGATGACAACAGGCAAGAAAAACATAATCAAAGATTTAATTGATAGTCCGAGGGCAAAGAATATCGATTGTACCCCCACCGGTATATAGGGGTTCAGAAAGGCAGCTAATAAGACGATGCCCAGCAAAATAAAAGGCATTTTATGAAACATAGACGATTCTCCATTAAGGGTTTTGGGTAAAAATTAAAATTAAATTAAAAAAAAGAGTTAATTACCGGTGGGACCCGGTCGTCGTAATGGAAATGCGGGCGGTAGTTAATAACTTATAAGCTATGCACATAACCTGAGATTATAGCATATATACATGATGGAACACAATAGAAATTTAGTCTTTATTCATACAGAGGCGACAGGCTACGTAGACTTTGCGCAAATACGGGAAAAATTGTTGAAGGGTTTCCATATCTTGTGCGTTAATAGGGTTTGACGAGGTAATGGTTTTGATTTGGTTTCTAACTGGACCTGATAATGTTAAAAGCTCATTTAGATTTTCTGGTAGGCCTTCATAAAAATCAATCTGAGTTAATATCGGGCAATAATGAGAAATAATGGAAAAATCAGTTGCGTCAACGGGCTCAGCATCCTCAGCAGGTTCATCTTCTTCGATAGCTTCATCTTCTTCGAAGGGCCTTAATTTTTTACACCAATATTTCAATTGAAAGTAGCCAGCACTGTCGCCTACGAGATCAATTGCAAAATCTGGATTATCTTTCTGTGCTTCTTCAAGAAAGTTTAATCCTCGTAAAGTAAAACCATCTAAATGGCAATAAAAATAGGTCAGTTTTTTGCAGTGATCTGCTATTACTTTAAGCATTTCATCAGTCGAGTGTCTATTTCCTATACCTCTCAGCATATAAGCTCGATCAAATTCAATGTGTGTTAAGTTGGGGAAATGATCCAGAAAATCTTCAAGTAGCCCATCTTCATAAATATCTAAAAGGGAAAAGTCTATTTTTGTAATTCCCTCTCGTATTTCTTGAGGCAGGAGGCATAATGCCCTTAAATGAGTTTCATTGCGTGGGCACTCCTTCATTTTTATTTCTCTAAGATTGGAGCATTGTTCCGGACTAATAAGCGAAAAGTTTAGAGGATCTTCTTCTGGATGTGTGAATTCCATAGTTTTTTCAATACCTGCAACTTCTGCCTCACCTTCAAGAAAAATAACGGTTATTTCAGGTGGCAATAGGGCTAATTGTGGTCTTATTCCGGGAACAGCCATCCATGACGCAACCATAAAAGGGGAAAGACCGAGTTCTGTGAGATTTGGAAAAACAGCCAACCGTTCATGGATATCCTGAAGACTCTCACTTGAAAGACCTTGATTAGGGTTCTGTGGCCCAACGTATCTAACAGAAGTGATTTGCCTTCTTGTATTTTCATGAAGGGCGTTAAAGCCCTCCCTTGTCATATCATCACAACAACATGCCTCTTTCATTCGACCTTTTTGTTTTTTGTCCACATCTAGGACGAGCTTGGTCGCTTTGCACAGAGATCCAATGCCCGAGAGACTTTCTACCCCTTTTCCTAAAAATCTTGTGGCAGCATATAAAGAAAGCATCCGTATTTCAGTTGTTTCAAACGTTGCAAGACGCATAGTTACTAAAAGTTCCATTGTTTCTTTAAATTTTTTGCTTACAATTGCTATACGCGCAAGTTCTGTGACAGAAAAGTGTCTGTTAAAGCATTCGTAGAGCATGTCATTTGGAAGAGTTAACAAATTATAATTTATAACACCCACCGAACTTGACCCATTACCCATATATTATCCTTAAGTTAATTAAACTATTGTAAACAAAAGATTGATATTATGCAATTAGCAAGCATTAATTTAATCTGTAAATTTTGTAAATTAAATATTTAATTAATCTTGAGCTTGCTTTTGATGGTATCTCTTGGTATGGTGCAATTAAATTTGGATACGGTGGTTTAATGCGGCTGATAAATGCAATTTTCTTAAGTCAGATTCTTTTTGTCTTCATCATCAAAAACCCATTGATCTACGCTTCCCCTACCATTATTTATGTCGATTGGGCTGATGGTGGTAGATTCGGAAATTGCAGTATGCCTGGGCAGTGCAATCTATTTGCCGCTCTTCAATCGATTGGAGATGATTCTATCATTGATTGCTCGATGATCGCCGGACAGTCAATCAACTTAATAGTGGCGCAATCACCGGGTATCGGACATACAACTACGCCGAATCCCACTCTTGCCATTCGCGGCTACGGCGTGACTATCGATGGGGGTGGTAGTGTCGCAGGTTTTTCTTTGGGGCAAGGCTCGGTAACAATTAGTGACCTCACCATCCAGAATACTCTTTCGCAAGGTGGTCCCGGAGGGGAAGGTCTCACCGGCGGAGGAGGAGGCGCAGGCGGAGGTGGTGCTCTTTATATACATGCCGGCACTGTCATGACAATTTCTGCTGTAGCGCTGAGTGGCAACCATGCCGGTGGTGGTGATGGGGGCGCAGGCTCTACAACTAGTCCCTTATATGGTGCCGGCGGCGGCGGTGGTGGTTATGGTGGTGGCCCCGGCGGCGCGGCAACGAGGACAACGGGTGGTTGCACCGCACCTGGAGGGGGAGGAGGCGGCGGCGGTAACAACGGTGGAGAAGACGGAGGCAACCAGGGAGGCGTCGGTAGTGGTAGCACTATCGGAAGTTACGGCGGCGGTGGGGGAGGAGGAGCGTTTGTGGTAGCGATGGGAGCGGGAGTGGGAGCAGCGGGGGGGGTCGTTGCAGCTGCCGCAACTTCTCCTGCCAAAAATGGAGGACTTGGGTCCGGAGGGGGAGGCTCTCCAGGATCGGGCGGCGGCGGTGCGGGCTCATCCCCGACCGCCCCTAATATTTTCCCCTATAATCCCCAGGAAGGTTTTGGTCTCCCCCAGAATGATAATCCGGTCACCCCAGGTATGGGCGGGGTCGGCGGTTATGGCTTTGGTGTTAATGGTACTTATGGTGCAGGTGGGGGTGGAGGAGGAGTCGATGGCGGCGCCCCGGGTTATGGGGCGAGCGGTGGTGGTGGTGGATTCAACGGTCCCGGCGGGGGATCAGGAGGACCTCTTGGCGGTGGAGGAGGAGCTTCCGGAAACACTGCACATCTCATGGGTGGCAATGGAGGTTTTGGAGGAGGTGGAGGTGCAGGCTATACCGGAGGGATAGATCCATTCGGGCTTGGCGGATCTGGCGGTTCAGAAACAACGATGGGTATGTCTGCACACGGCGGTGGTGGTGCCGGACTGGGAGGAGCCATTCTTATTCAGGAAGGAGCCCTTCTCATCATTCAAGATGAGTGCAGTTTTTCCGGTAACGGGGTGGCCGGGGGAAGTGGGAGCAGCGTGGGAGGAGGAGCCCCCGGAGGAGATGGAACCTCTCTAGGACGGGATATTTTTATCCAATCGGGCGGCGGTTTAACCTTTCAGATCGACGGAACGTTAAGCATTCCAAATCCAATTGAAGGGGCATTTTACCTCTCAAACATTAGTCCCGCAGTGATTAAATCGGGCATAGGGACTGTCTTTTTAAACGAATCTAACACTTATCTGGGAGGCACTTCCATACAAGAGGGAACTTTTAATCTCAATGGTTCAGTTCTTGGAGATTTGACCATCGAATCTGTTGGCACACTATCGGGTAATGCCACAGTTAACGGGAATATTTATAGTAGCGGAACAATCTCGCCGGGCAATTCTATTGGCACAGTTAATGCCGCCGATCTTTTCCTATCCTCTACAAGTGTTTATGATGTTGAGATCAACTCTTTAGGTGGCAGCGATCAGATTGTCGCTACCGGATCGGCCGAGGTTGGCGGTAGCATCGTCGTTATCCCTGAGAGTCTGAACTTAGGAGCTCCCGTTACCTATACCATCATCACGACAAAGACAGGTGTTACAGGAGAATTCTCTTCGCTTACCAGCCCTACTGACGCCCTCATAGGTTTGATTTATAATCCTTTGACTGTCCAACTTGTCTATTTGCCCTTCGATTCCCTTGTGCTAACAGGCAATGCCCTCAAAGCTGCCAATTGCTTTGTTGGTACTACTGTCTCGGCAGATCAAGCCGCTGTTGATGTTGCATTGCTTGCCTTAAGTTTTGACGATATCCAGAAGGCTTTCGAACAGATGGGGCCGCAGCAGCTCTCTAGCATTGCGCAGGTTCAGCTCGTCAATGCCATCCTTATCCGTTCTGCCTATACTAAGCACATGCAGGAGACCCAGTGCCAAGAGCCACCCCTTAGCCTCTGGGGCAATCTCATTGGAGAGTGGCAACAGGAAAAAAAATCAAATAACCTCTTTGGATATAATGACACTACCCTCGGTGCTACGATTGGAGCTGACTACCACACTCACAACTTTGTTTTAGGATCTGCCATTAGCTACACTCACGATAACTTTCATTGGAAACAATCGGGTGGCAAAGGGATCATCAACAGCTATTATGGAGGATTCTACGGCAATTGGAATTCGAATCCCCTTTACATCAATGGGGCCCTTCTCGGCGCACTAAATTATTATGGGACGGCGCGTCACCTCAACTTTGGAACGATCGATAGATTTGCTCGTTCCCATCATAGCGGGGTTGAGTGGCTTGCCAATTTTGGCGTTGGTTATCAGGTTAGCTCATCCAACTTCCAATGGACACCCTACATTAATTTGGATTATGTCTACCTGCATGAAGGGGGCTATGCTGAAAAAGGGGCTAAAAGCCTCGATCTGCACGTTCACACCAAAAATGGAACCCTCTTCCAGGGAGAAGGGGGAGTTCTCCTTAGCGCCGTATACTGTGCACACAGGGGTAAGATCATCCCCACACTTAGCCTCGCGTACATCAACCAAACCCCATTTTCAGCTAAGAATTACTACGCCAGTTTCGAAAACTCTACCTGCACCTTCTCCGGCAAAGGGAGAAACTTTGAACGGAATCTGTTTGCTCCAAGCCTAACCCTCGCTTATCAACGCTTCTGCGGCAAGGTGGACGCCTCAGTCTATTATGATGCTGAAATAGGCAGTAAATATTGGGCACAAGATGTTGGATTCACCCTCTCCACCCGTTTTTAGGAATAAATTAGATCTTTAATCGGATGAGTCTGAGATTGTTCGATGATGGTGGCGATGTTGAGGTTGTGGTGGATGGCGGGGCAGCGGTAGGCATTGAGGTTGTGGGTGCGGAGGAGGGGGAGGTATTGGTATTCGATCTCGAAGAGGGTTTCAATGTGATCGGTGGTGAAGCTTAAGGGAAAGAAGACGATGTTTTTTTTGGTTTTTGGTGGATTTTTGCAGATGTCGAGGGTGTAGGGGCGGATCCACTCGTCCCTGCCAAATTGAGATTGGTAGCAGAGGAGGGAATCGGTATTAAAGACTTTTGTAATTTTTCTAAATGAGGTTTCACATTCTGATTGGTAGGGGTCTCCTGTATCGATGAAGGTTTGGGGCAGGCCATGCGCAGAAAAAAGGAGGAGACATTCCTCCTCTTTGAGATTTTGGGATTGGAGGAAATTTTTAAGGGTGTCAACGCAAGCTTGGATGTAGAGGGGGTGATCGTGATACGACTTGATCCACTTTAGGTTGCTTTTGGGCAGTTTTTTAGAAAACCATCTTGCGATGCTGCCGGTTGTAGCGAAGCTAAACTGGGGAAACATGGGGAAGACGGTCATTTCTTCTTGAGTGATTTTCTTTAGGAATTCAGGGTGGGTTGAGGGTAAATAGCGGTGGAAGGCTAGAGCGTTTAGCTCTGCTGCAAGGGCTTCTGTATCTTCGAAAATAGGGGATTTACCTCCAATGAGTTCATAATCATGTCTAATTTTCAGGGCCCTTTTCTTTGCAAGTCTTGTAAAAAAGTAGTTATGAATGATTTTCGGGAAGGGGGAGCGGATCACATCACGATCGCATAATAGCTCAATTAAAAAAGGCTCTATCTCTCCAATATTTCTTGGGCCGCCAAAATTAACGATGAGTGTTTTCATTAAAGTTCCTTCGAGTTAACATGAGATTATGAAGGGAATTATTTTATCTGTCTTTTTATTTCTGGCGAGCTGTGGGATCCAAAGCAATAATGGCACTTATAACATTGGAATTGATCCCACGTGGTACCCTTTGGAAGTGGAACAAAAACAAGCCCAAGTGATGGCGTTTTCTAATGAAATTTTGCAAGAGATCGCAAAAATAGAAAAGCTCGAGCTAAAGATCACAAAGATGAGCTGGGATAATCTAGAAGATGGGCTTATGAAGAAACAATACGATGCGATCTTGTCCTCTAAGCAGCCTTACATTTTTTATGAAAAACTTTTTGGGTTTTCAGATCCCTATTTAATGACAGGGCCGGTTCTTCTTATTCTTACGAGTTCTACCTTTCAAGGAATGCAGGGAAAGGAAATTGGAGTGATTGCGGGGTCTTCTGATATTGCCCTTCTAGAAAAAACCCCCGGGATTATTCTCCGGACTTACGAAACACCCCCTCAAATGTTAAATGCTGTTGCCTCCGGCAATATCGATGGAGCTGTGATCCAAGTTCTCATGGCGGAAAGCTATACCCAGGATCTTTATCAAGGAAAACTCAAAATTGTAACTTCCCCATTAGATGATGAGGGGATTAGGATGATCACTCTTTATAATAAAAACAATGATCTCATCAACTATTTCAATGATGGTCTGAACCAACTGAAGCAAAACGGCAAATACCTTAAGCTCCTCCAAAAGTGGAATCTCGATGGCTCCCAACTTATCGAGAAAGGAAAATAAAATTATATGAAAAAATACGAGCTAATCGTCATCGGTACAGGTCCAGCTGGAGAAAAGGGAGCAGTCAAAGCCGCTTATTTCGGCCATAAAGTTGCTATCATTGAAAAAGAAACTCATTACGGAGGGGCGGAGGTTGTGACGGGGACGCTTCCTTCAAAAACTTTAAAGGAAACAGCTCTTTTTCTTTCAGGGAAGTATGAAAAGGGACTTTTTGGTGTCGAGCGAGATTTAAAAAGGGAAGCTTCGATTGAAGATTTTATGTATCGCAAAAATTTTGTCACCTCCTCTGTTGAGGAGGAAATTAAAGAAAATTTAGAGCGGCATGGAGTGGAGGTTATTAAAGGGATCGCAACGTTTGAGGATCCACATACGATCAATGTGAATGGAGAGCTGTACTACGCAGATTATATCATTATCGCTACAGGTTCTTACCCTTATCACCCTCCCAGCATCCCTTTTGATGGGATAAGGGTCCACGACTCTGACACCATTTTGCAGATTAAAGAGTTCCCCCACTCTCTATGTGTTGTAGGGGCTGGGGTCATCGGTTGTGAATATGCGACCATTTTTTCCACAATGGGAACAGAGGTTTTCCTCGTAAATGACAAAGATAAAATCCTTACTCAGATTGATAAGGAAGTTACCCATGATCTCGTTTCACAGATGGAATCTTCCGGTGTGAAAATCCTTTTTAATACAACCATTGAAAAAGTGGAAGTAGGAGAGAAAATTACTGTCAGCTTAAACAACAAACAAACCTTCTCTGTAGATATGTTTCTCTATGCCGCAGGGAGAAGTGGACATATAAAAGAGCTTAATTGTGAAAAAATTGGCCTTGCTTTGGGTAAAAGGGAAACAATTCTTGTAAATAATCACTACCAAACAAACATTCCCCATATTTATGCAGTAGGTGATGTGATTGGGTACCCTTCGCTTGCAAGTACAGGTATGGATCAGGGGCGGGTGGCTGTTGCCCATATTTTTTCAACAGAGGATCTCAAACATCTTTCTACTTGCCTTCCTTATGGAATTTACACCGTGCCCGAAGTCTCCATGGTGGGAATCACAGAAGAAGAAGCCATTGCAAGCAAGATCCCCTACTGCACCGGGAAAGCCCGTTATGATGATATGGCACGAGGCAAAATTATGGGAACTAAAGACGGCTTTTTAAAGCTTGTCTTTAACAAAAATGATCTTACGATCCTCGGAGTTCACATCATCGGCCCGATCGCGTGCGAGCTCATCCATTACGGCATGACCCTTGTCGAAGACAGAAAAACTCTCTACGATCTCATCGGCCAAGTCTTCAATTACCCCACCCTCCACGATCTCTACAAATACGCCGCCTA
>JABDAY010000051.1 GCA_013288895.1 Chlamydiota bacterium
GCGGAGGTGGAGGGGAAAACACTAATGGAAGTGGCAGTAATACCATGACAGGAACAGGTGGAGATGGCGGTGGGAATCCCGGCTCAGGAGGGACCGCGGGTAATTCAGGGGTTGCAGGCGCTGCAAATGAAGGTGGAGGGGGTGCGGGATTCAAAGGCCTAGTTGGAGGAGCAGGAGGTACTAATGGTGGCGGGGGCGGCGGCGGAGGAAATGGTGGCGACGGAGGGTCTTACGGCGGCGGCGGCGGCGGTGGAGCTGCATCCGGAAACGGAGGAGGAGGAGGAAATGGCGGCGGCGGAGGGGGATCTGGTACTGGTATGGCCCCTATCTTCGGAGGAGGGGGTGGTTATGGCGGTGGCGGTGGAGGAAGTTGTCTATCTGGAACAGGGGGAATGGGAGGTTTCGGAGGAGGGGGTGGTGGCGCCCTCACGGGTACTGGAGGAGTTTCCCTTTTTGGAGGAGGTACAGGAGGAGGCAATACTGTCCTTGGCACTCTTGGCGGCGGCGGCGGCGGGGCCGGTATGGGAGGAGCTGTTTTTGTTCAAGAGGGGGGTACGCTAACCATAGGAGGATCTTCATCATCCTTATCTGGAAATGGAGCTATGGGGGGCGTTGCCGGCGGCGGTGCTTTTCCTGGACAGGCCTACGGCCAAGATATTTTCATCCAATCAGGAACACTTTTAACCTTTGATATCTCTGGTCCCTTAGACATTACGACTGCTATTGACAGCGACCAAGGAGCTGGAGGTGGTACAGGAGGGGGTTTAATAAAAACCGGGGTTGGAACCTTGACTTTTTCCGCAGCAAATACTTACACAGGTGGTACAACCATTAACGATGGAATGCTTGTTTTCACAGGAAATGGGAGTATCCTTCCAACGGGAAATATGACTATCAACGCGGGAACATGGGATATAAGCGGCATCACTTCTTTTTTTCAAACTATTGCAGATTTATCTGGAGCAGGCGGCGTTATCACACTCGGTTCAAAAGAACTGATCTTTGGCACTTCTGATAATACAGCCTTTGATGGAACAATCGGCGGCGTTGGAGGTTCAATTGTAAAACAAGGGACAGGTATTTTTACTCTTACAGGAGTGAATTCTTATACAGGTGGCACTACTATTACTGCTGGTACGGTATCTATTTCTAATGGAAGCGGTTTGGGAAGTGGTTTGATTACTATGGGAAATGCCACTTTACAAACCACCCAAACCTTTACTTTGCCCGTTGATATAAATCTTACCGGCCCTGCAACTCTCGATACTCAAGTATACGATCTCACATTGAGCGGTTCATTAATCGGGACGGGACCATTGACTAAAATAAATCCAGGGACACTTACTGTCACAGGTAGGGGCTCTGCACCTCTTATGATCGATGAAGGTACTCTTACAGGAAACGGAACTGTTGGATCGCTCACAAATAATGGGACAGTTCAGCCAACATCACTCCAAACATTGAATGTAGATGGAACCTATACACAGACTTCAAGCGGGACATTTTCTGTAGATCTCAATGCCCTCGGCCAAAATAGCCTTTTATCAATCACCGGCAGCGCGATGTTAGATGGGACGTTGGATCTTAATTTTCTACCAGGTACGTATTTAAAGGGGACAAGTTACATTGTTCTTGAGGCGGCTGGCGGTATTTTGAATAATTCGACGTTTCCTCATGTGGTAGACCCTCCAGAACCCTATAGAGTTATCTATTTGGCTAACGGTGTAGAGATCCTCATTACAGAAAACAACCTGTTTTCCGGTTTATCTGCTAGATTTAATCCAAGACAAGTAGCTGCCTATCTAAGTGATCTAACATACACTCTTGGGTCAGATCTGGCTAACGTCGTTCTAGCTCTTGATGGTTTAAGTGGCACCGCTCTTACCAATGCCTTAGATCAATTACATCCTGCAATATTCGGAGCATTTGAGCTTGTGAATCTCAATACAAGCACGATGGTCAGCTCTATCTTTACCCATCGCCCTGTAAGAACGTGCGATCCTTTTAACGTATGGCTGGAGCCTTTTGGTTATTATATGGATCAAGGTAAAGTGGGTGAGCAAGTAGGATTCGATGCTTGGGATAGAGGTTTTGCTCTTGGCACTGATTTCTCATTAGATGAAGTCATTCTTGGGGTAGGCGTAGGTTATGGCTCTGAAAGTATCCATTGGAAGCGGAATCGAGGCCGTGGAAATGTCAATAGTGGTTATCTAGGGTTTTATTCTGATTGGATAAGAGATTCATTTTACCTTGAAGGTGCAGTAGTCGGCGGAGTGAATTGGTATGATGCCACACGTAAGATGAATTTTTCTTCCATTGATAGAAAGGCAAAACACGACTCTCGTGGGTATAATTTTACAGCTCACGCAGGTGGCGGTTATGACTATGAGATTTGTGATTGTCATCTCGCCCCTTTTGCTGATGTGGACTATCTTTATCTGTCGCAAAATGGCTTTAAAGAACGTGGCGCCCAAAGCTTAAACTTAAGCGTAGCGAGAAAGCAGTCTAATATGCTCCGCTCTGAGCTAGGTCTTAGCATATTTAAAAGCTATAGAACGTGCGGCTCCGCCTGCATAGTACCTACTGTTTGGCTAAGCTGTGTTAATGAATCTTATTTACAGGCCAAACATTATCAATCTTATTTAGCAGGTGAGCCTGGTGCATTTAGATCCAGAAGTTGGAACAAATCGATCACCCTAGCAACGCCCGGGGCTGAACTGAGCTTCATATCTGATAGAGGCTTTGCCCTTACCGCGACCTACAGCGCTGAGCTGAGCGGCAGCACCACTACACAAAAGGCTCGCCTCCGTCTCGAATACAGCTTCTAGTTGCATTTTTCCTTCTGTTAGGTATAATACTTCCACTTAACAGAAGGACTTTATGGCATCACCAACTTGCGGAATCACTCGCGTACCGCCCGTCGTCTATAATTTTAGCCCCTCTCCAGAGGTTGATCCTCCAGAGGAGTCTCCGGTAGTCTTTGTCATCCATAGCGTCGCGCTGCGGATTCGCTCTGAAAGTGCTCCTACTTTCTCGGAAACTGTATTGGGGACTGTCGCGCAATTAGGGGCCGTGAGAAACAAGTTATTAGCGAACCGGGGCAATGATCAGTGGGGAGCTGTAGTGCTGGCTATAGGAGAGCAGTTGATGGCTGGCATGCGAGAAGCTAGCCCTGGCCTAGGGAGGACTGGACCGGAAGACCTGGAGGTGTTAAAGACTCCCGTTGGGGTCTTTATTTCTGCAGTTATTCAGCAGACCGCAGGTTCAGTTTCGTCTCCCTACGAAAGAATAGATTCAAAGAGCTTAGAGGAGTTATCTAATGGGATTTATGTGGTGCGTAGACTCTCACTCACGGATAGAGCTGCGGTGCCTGGGGGTGTAGTTTTGCCGCTCGGACGAGATCTCCGCAGCTTAGATAAGTTGCGGAGGTTGCTACCGAACGGAATTTACGAGGTGCCTAGCCTTTTGCCCCCAGGTGGTAGAATTGCAGTGCTCCAGCACATAGATGTGCAGCTCCGTGGATCGCTCAATTTAGATACATTGGAATTCTTAAATAAGATTGTTAGTCCTGAGTCTCAAAAAGATGACTTTAGAAACATTTCTTTGAAAGTGATGGAGGGGATGACGCGCATCGAGGTTAGTGAATCAGACTCTTTTGAGGAGATATTAGAGCGGTTAAGAACCCTTCCAGCGGAAGTACGTGAGCAGTTCACCTCAGCGAACCTTTGGATAGACCTAACCAATACCAATTATTCTACCATTCGTTCCAAATTGCTTGAGTACTTCCCTTATATAAAGGAAATCAGTATTGATAGTTGCACTCGTGGCTGGACACCTCGGTCACTTTATCTGCAAACAGTGAGGCTCAACCGCTCTTAGGGTGTGGGTTCTATGCTGTTTTCCTTTTATTAATTTCACATAGAGTCAAGTAAGACGGGGGAAACTCTTAACTGCTGTCGCGGTTGTCAAATCGCGATAGCGATGGCAGATGCTAGCCGGGGGTGACCAACGGGAACCCCCGGAAAAAATGCCCACCCCCATTCTTAACCGCGAAGCGGTAATTAAATCGCGATAGCGATGGCAGTTGCTAGCCGGGGGTGACCAACGGGAACCCCCGGAAAAAATGCCCACCCCCATTCTTAACCGCGAAGCGGTAATTAAATCGCGTAGCGATGGCAGATGCTAGCCGGGGGTGACCAACGGGAACCCCCGGAAAAAATGCCCACCCCCATTCTTAACCGCGAAGCGGTAATTAAATCGCGATAGCGATGGCAGATGCTAGCCGGGGGTGACCAACGGGAACCCCCGGCTAGCAACTGCCATTGCTTCGCAATTTGACTACCGCTTTCGCGGTTAAGAGTACCATTGATCTTTTTCTTAGTGTAAAAAGAATGTTCAGGTACAATCTTTCTCTTTGGAGAAAAGTTTATGGCTCAAAAAAAGACTACATTTTTGGCGAGCATTGGAGCGGGGCTCGAGTACTATGACTTTATTGTCTATGGAATGATGGCAAGCTATTTAAGCGAGCTCTTTTTCCCTGGTGGGCAGTCGATGCTAAAAACATTTAGTGTGTTTGCTGTAGGTTATTTTGCGAGGCCGGTTGGGGGAGCCTTTTTTGGGATGCTCGGGGATTTTTTGGGGAGAAAAAAATCTTTTTTAGCGGTGATGTTTATCATGGCTATCGCCACATTCAGCATTGGCCTTTTGCCTAAGGGGAGTGGGTTTCTTTTGGTGTTCTTCAGGTTGCTTCAAGGGCTCTCTTTTGGAGCGGAGCTTCCGGGCGCTATCACAGTTGTCGGAGAGAATGTTGAGAAGGAAAAACAGGGGAGGTTCTTAGGCTTCGTAGTTTCGAGTTTAAGCGTGGGCGCTATGCTCGCGTCGCTTGTTCTTTTTATTTTAACAAAAAGTTTTACTCGGGAAGAAATCCTTGGGTATGCTTGGCGCATCCCCTTTTTCATTGGGGGGATTTTAGCATTTGTCAGCTTGTGGATTCGGAAAAACATCACAGAAACACCTGAGTTTATTGCGCAAAAAGAGAGGCATAAAGAATTTAAAGCCCCTTTGATTGCGTTATTTCGTTATTACCCAATAGAAATTTTAAAGGGGATTGGCTTAACTTGCTGCATCTCCTCTTTTGTTATCTTTGCTGTGTATTTGCCTACTTATAAGCCGGGAAGCACGATCTATTTGGCGAACTTCATTGGACTTGCCTGGTCAGCGATCTCTGTGTCTATTTGTGGGTTTTTAATCGACAAGTTGGGAAAAAGAAAAGCCTCAATGTTTACATTGATTGCTTTTATTTCATTCTCATACCCCTTATTCCACCTATTAGATAGTGGATATGTGATTTTATTCATGATCATCTATCAAACGTTTATCTCGTTTTTAACGCCGAGTTGCTTTGCACTTTTTTCAGAAATTTTTCCTGTATCTGTACGGTATACAGGTATTGCGGTTTGTTATAATATTACCTATTCTTTCATGGGATGCTTGCCAATTGCATTGACTTATGTAAAGCACCCTCTGATTTTTTTAATTGGTTTTGCAATGATTAGCCTATTATCTCTTAGACAAAGGAAAGTATGCGTATTAAACCCCTCCTAAAGAATTATCCACTCCCATTTTTTGTTTTAATGGGGATTCTTTTAGGCATCGTCGCCTTTTTTACAACTCCCTATGCACACTATATCTGGTTTGCAACACTTATCCTGGGTGGAGCCCCTGTTGTCTGGAAAACATTTAAGGGGATATTTCGGGGAGAGTTCGCTTCTGATATTGTGGCCATGCTTGCCATTGTAACAGCAGCGATCATGGATCAAGCCTTTGCGGGCGCAATTGTCGTCTTGATGCAATCGGGTGGAGAGGCTCTGGAAGAATATGGCCTTAGGCGCGCGTCTTCCTCTTTAGAAGATCTTCTCGCAAGAGCGCCCAAATTTGCTTTTAGAAAAAAAGGAGATTCCATCGAAAAAATCCCTGCGCAAGATGTGAAGGTGGGAGATATTCTCGTTGTCAAGCCAGGCGATCTCATTCCTGTCGATGGAACGATCGTCGATGGAACTGCAGAAATTGATGAATCTGCAATTACGGGAGAACCGCTCGCGCATGCGAAAAAAAAGGGTGATCTTGTCCTTTCAGGTTGCATAGATGTGAATGGGGCTTTTGAGATGCGCGCAGATAAATTAAGCGAGGAGAGTCAGTATGCAAAAATCGTTGTCCTCGTTAAAAGAGCACAGGAAGAAAAAGCCCCTATTCAACGCCTTGCAGATCAGTACGCGATCTATTTTACTCCGCTGACACTCATCATGGCAGCTATTGGGTACTTCTACACTAAAGACCCCCATACCATTCTTTCGGTCCTCGTTGTAGCCACTCCTTGTCCACTCATTTTAGCAACGCCTGTCGCTGTCATCTCAGGCATCAACCGCGCTGCCCAAGATGGGATTATCGTCAAAGGGGGCGCCCCCATTGAGCAAATAGCGAAAGCTGATATGGTGGTATTTGATAAAACAGGAACCATCACCCACGGAACTCCTTACGTTGAAGAGATCATTAGTTTAAATGGAACGACCAAAGAGGATCTTCTTTACAGGGTGGCTGCGCTCGAACAATTATCGAACCACTCCGTTGCTCAATCGATCCTCCGTAAGGGACAAGAACAATTTAAAACCCTTCCTATGCCCACAAATTTCAAAGAAGTTCCAGGGCGTGGTGTTGAAGCAGATATCAATGGAGATCATATCCTTGTTGGCTCTAAACCCTTTTTAGAAGCAGCTATCGGCACTTTTGATTCTTCGAGCATTCTCGATGAAGTGCACCGAAAAGGGGGGCTCCTCGTCTACGTTTCTATCAACAAAAAGTTTTCTGGGGTCATCGTCATTACCGATAAGATCCGTCCCGGTGTCGAGCGGATGGTGCAGCATCTTCATCTATTAGGTGTAGATCAGACCATGATGCTCACAGGGGATAGTCAAAAAAATGCTGAGCTTATCGCCGAAGAAGCAGGAATAAAAAATCTAAGAGCGGAGCTCCTCCCAGAAGACAAAGTGGATGTGATCAAAAAGCTCAAACTCATGTACAAAAGAGTGGTCATGGTAGGTGATGGGATCAATGATGCCCCAGCTCTAGCCACCGCAGATGTGGGAATCGCCATGGGAGCGCATGGAACTGCTATCTCCGCCGAGGCTGCCGACATTGTCCTTCTCGTTGATGATGTCACCAAAGTCTCCGATGCGATCTTCATCGGCCAAAGAATGTTACGGATCGCCAAGCAAAGCATCTTCGTCGGCATAGGCCTCAGCTTCTGCCTCATGGTCATCGCCGCTGCCGGCCACATCGAGCCCGCCATCGGCGCTTTGTTGCAAGAAGTGATCGACGCCGCGGTTATTCTGAATGCGTTAAGGGCGAGGTAGGTTCAAGCGATATTGGGCGTATTTCAGCAAGCTGGCTTTTTTATTTTGGATGGTTACTGACGATTTACAATGTCTAATATGCTTACAAATATCATCAACGAATGTGGCTTTATTATCTTCTGTGAGGAAGCCATGTTCAGCTGCTTGCTTAATTAAATAAGCTGCGATTGCAGAAGAGGAGCGTCCAGACCCTGCGCGGCAATGAACATAGACATTTCCATTTTTTAACTCTTCACCGATATACTTTGCAGCTTCATCCATCTGGCCTTCGTTTAATTCCACATGGTCTATAGCTAAAATGGTCAAAAAGTGTATACCTTTTCCGTTCCAATCTGCTTCTCTACAGGGGGTGTAATTACCTGTTGGGTTGTTTATTTCCCAGCCTTCATTAACAGATAAAACTGCGGTTATTCCTGCTTCATGTAATCTTTCTAAGTCTCCCGTTTTTTTGTTAGGAACAGAGCCTAAAATAAGTTTACCAGAAAGGCCATCAGAGAGATCTATTACTCTGTAAACGCCTTTTTCATCCCTGATTTTAACACTATTTAATACAATTTCCTTTGGAGGTTTGAGGTATTTTAATATGGGAGCGCAATATTCAAAGGAAAGCATTTGTCTTTCGTCTATTTGTTCGTTTTTTACTAATTTCTTATAATGAGACTTTTTTTCAATTATACAGCCTAATAGCAATGTTATTGCTGCTGCTCCTAGACCGGCTCCTGCTAAAGCGGCTCTAGCTAAGTGCAGATTATGAATATTGGGACCGAAAAAATGGAAAAGGACACCACCGGCAACACCCATAATGACAGTTGCAAGAAGAATAAGAGTGATGTTTCTAGCTAAAGTTTTACCATTAACCGAATCAGATTTGTACATGGTCTTTGTAAGATTCGTAACAATCCCATAAAGTCTCTTGCAGTAGCCGTCTTTTAGGACATGAGGCTTGTATAAACGGGGGAGGATGACAGCAGGAGAAGGCAAATCGTTCACGTGCAGAAGCCTCATGCTTAAAGAAGGGTGCAAACCCGACGATGAGGCAGATGAATCTGATCTACTTGTACTTGATGTGGGTCCTGGCATAATATCCTCATTATTTTAGTTTATAATAATAATTATACATTTATTTGGAATAATTGTCAAATTTTAAAGCAGTTAGCGGGTATTTTGGTACTTAAGTCTTTGAAAATGAGTATGTTAGCTGCTTTAAATAATTAAGAAATGATAAATTAATTGTAATTAAGTGCTGGGATTACTATAATAAAGTTTAGAATCAACGAGGAGAATTAAAACGAGGAGAATTAATATGAGTACTATTAAACCTAAAGTTCTCCCACCTCCCGTTTATCTCAAAGCATAACCGCTCAAGAAAAAAGACCCTTGACTTTGTCGAGGAAGCCCTTTTTTCTAGGGAAGTTGTCTGCTTTTTCAAGTGTGCCGAATTCTTCTAGAAGTTCTTTTTGCTTGGCTGAGAGATTCACGGGGGTTTCAACGGTGACTTTTACGATAAGATCCCCTTTTCCTTGGCCGTGAACGTTGGGGATCCCTTCGCCGCGGATCCGGAAAAGTTTGCCAGTTTGCGTTCCCTCGGGGATGGTGATCCGGCAGGTTTCTCCATGAGGAGAGGGGAGCTCTTTTTTACACCCCAGGGCGGCCTCGCCATATCCAAGGGGCAGTTCGATAATCACATCATCCCCGTTCCTTTCAAAGAAGTCGTGAGGCTTGATGTTGATGAAAATATAGAGGTCTCCTGTAGGACCTCCTCCTTCCCCGGCATCTCCATATCCTCCCATGCGCAGGCGCATCCCACTGTCCACACCAGGGGGGATTTTAATGGAAATATTTTGCTTTTTCTTCACTCGCCCATCGCCGTTGCAATCACGGCAGGGATCGGTAATGGTTTTCCCTGTGCCCT
>JABDAY010000052.1:0-5406 GCA_013288895.1 Chlamydiota bacterium
GGGTTGCGATCAAGGGGGGAGCATCTTCATGTAGTTCATCATCGACTACGGCGTGAGCGGCATGCCAAAGTGGGGAGCAAAGTTCTTTGGCAAGATCTGGATGTATGTATGTTTCCATTGCTGCTTGGATGTTTTCTATGTTGAGATTTGAGGCAATCTCTTTAGCAGCCTCTGGAGTTCTCTCGTAAAGTTCCAATAAACGGTAGCCAAGTTCTTCATATGTTTTTGACGCTTTAAAGACCTCTGTTAAGGCCTCAGTAGAACTCCTTCCAGCTTTGACGGGCCATAGAGCAGAGCAAAAGTAGTTAATTGCCCCAATAGAGCCTGCATAGAGTATAAAAATGATAACCAAGAGGGCTGTATTGGAATTGCTCTCATTTTCCCAAGCTTGTATTTTTTTGAGCGCGAGTAGCACTGGTGTAATCGGAAGCGCTGCGCTAGCTGCAAAGCCAAGCTTTAATGACCATCCAGTGATTCTTGTCCATTTTTTGGCATTGAGAAAAATGGAGCCTTGTTCTTCGGTGAAGGGAGATCTCTCTGAATTGTTTTGGAAATGGGTTAGATAAGCAAGTCTTGTGAGTGTTTTACTTATTCCATTAGGGAGATATTTAAAGTTTTCCGTGCTTTGAATAAGAAAAGTAGTTCTCGGCAAGGCAATGGAAATGGAAGAAGACGATGAAGCAGTCATAGTTTTTTTATCGTTAAAAAGTTAAAGTAACGAATATGTAAACAACTCTCGCCTAAAGGCGAAAGCTTTATAGTCAGCGTTTAGCTGCCACATGCGTGCGATTTACAGCGCACGTTGCCCTATCGGCAGATAGAGCAAACCTACAGAGAGTGCGACTTGCATTCAAGTCGCTGTGCCGTTGGTTTCCACAATTACACGTAAAGCGGTGTCGGTGTCTTTCACCGAGATAGCCGCAAGAGGAGCAAGTTTGACTGGTATAAGCAGGATTAATATACATTACACCCAAGCCATGGGCTTGTGCCTTATACTCCAAAAGGGTCTGAAATTGAGCAAAGCTCCAGCGATGCAGCCTTGTGCGCATCCTTTTGCTTCCTCTGATCCTTTGACGGATGTTTTTCAGATCTTCAAGAATAAGAACATTCGCTCCTATTTTATTGGCTTCTTTAATAGTCTCATTGCTCAATTGATGATTTACATGTCTCATCCAACGCGCTTCTTTGCCAGAGATTCTTTTCAGCAATTGCCTTGCCGATTGGGAACCGTTGGACTGCAAACGACGTCGGATTCCGAGATATTGATCTTTTCGGTAACGGATCTCGCCTCCGTTAACCAATTTGCCGCTACTCATAGCAACAACATTATTTTCTCCAAGGTCAACGCCAAGCATTGTTTGGCCTTGACCCAGTTCTGGATCAGGAAGATCCAAAACAAGATTAAAATACCATTTACCTTTTCGGCAAATAAGTTCTGCTTCCTTAGGGATACCTTCAGAAAAGTACTTTTGCTGGAACTCTCCCATTTTCATTTCTACTTTAATGCGCCCTTCCAATGTATACAAAGACAGGACATTCCCTTTAATCGAATAAGTTCTCTTATCAAAGTGGACACTAGAATTCTTCCTAAACTGAATTTTAGGCATCTCTTCACTTTTATTAATATTCCGATTTTTATAAGCTTTGCATGTGGCAAAGATGGCGTTGCAAACCATTTGCGAGCCCAAAGAAGATTTCTTTCTAACTTCGGTATAACAAAAATTATGCAAAGCAACCCTGTTCCAACATCTGTTTTCCATGGCAAAAGGGACAACCTGATTGCAAGCACTTGTAAAGGCGTCTTTAAGAGCAAGAAGCTTGCCTGTGTCTTGCGTAGACTTCACTTTAAGCTTAATCGAGATGGTACGTTTCATAAGTTAAAAAGAATACTAAAGGTACTTTTTACTTTCAATTCAAAAAAGGAGCAGTGCTTCCTCCCCACCCTAAAGGACGGGGTTTCCGCACTGTCAAAAAGATGAAAGAAGATGTTTTTGCGCGAGGGATAAAATCTAGACATGCTTCTCTGATTGCGATTGGAGGGATTGTCGGATCCTCGTTTTTTTTAGGAACAGGGTATATTTTCAACCAGATAGGCCCTTTTGTATTTTTGGCCTTTATTTTGGGCGCAGTGATCACTTTTCTTACGATGGAATGTCAAGCAGAGCTTGCTGGGGCTGAAGAGCCCACCCATCATTCTTTTGTCGCCTATGCATCAAAATGGATTTCACCTGCTTGGGCCTGTGGAGTGGGATGGTCTTACTGGGCCAATTGGATTGTTTATATTCCAGCAGAATGTATAGCCGGCGGAATATTAACCCATAGTTTTGTTCCAAGCGTTCCGACATATGCCTGGGCAATGGCATTTGGCGTGCTGATCACCTATTTTAACTTAAAAAAGGTCAAGTTTTTTGCAGAGACCTCCTTTTGGCTTACGCTAGCGCAGCTTTTATTTTTAGGGGCCTTTTGTGTTTTTGCTCTCCTTGTGTTTTTTGGTTTTTTAGGAGACCATAAGCCAGAACCCTTTTTGGCTGAAGGGGCTTTTCCAAATGGAGTTATCCCTTTATTTGTTAACATGGTGATCTTATTAGTGAATTTTCAAGGGGCTGAAATTATTGGCCTTAGCGCATCTGAGACTGAAAACGCAAAAGAAGAAGTTCCAAAATCGCTTAAAAAAATTAGCCTTCAGATTTTGACCATCTATCTTGTCCCAACCATTCTTCTGGCTTTGGTTTTTCCTTGGCAAAAGGCTGGTCTTGGCAGCAGTGTTTTTACCACCGCTATCGCTAGTTTCGGATACCCAGTGTGGGCCCAAGCTTTCACGTTGCTTATTATACTAGGAGCTCTTTCCTGTGCCAATAGCGGCCTTTATGCCACCGTTCGATCTCTTCATGCACTCTCCTCTATGAAAATGGGTCCAAAAGCTCTAGTCAAACTCAATAGACACGGAACGCCAGTAAAGGCAACCCTTGTAACCTTCGCAGCGATCTGGGTTGTCCTCATTCTTTCACTATATTTTCCCCCGGAAAAAATTTACGCCTATCTTCTTGCCGCGTCTGGATTTACCGGATCGATATGCTGGATCTCTATTTGCTTCTCGCAGCTCCGGTTCCGTAAAAGCCTAAGCCCAAATGCGCAAAAACGCCTCCCTTTTAGAATCCCCCTCTTCCCTTATCTGACCTATTTTGCCATCGGGATCCAAGTTTTCTGTCTTTTCGTCGTTGCCTATAGCTCTGATCTGCGCCCTTCCCTATACTTTGGTCTGCCGGCTCTTATTCTTCCTATTCTAATTTATAAATTAAAAACGAATATTATTTGACAATATTAATATTTAATATAATATAAAGTTTTAGAATGATGAATTAACAGGGGTGTTTATGCTCGGGACAATTTTACTTATTATTCTGATTTTAATGCTGATTGGCTCTGTTCCTCGATGGAACTATAGCCGTAATTGGGGCTACGCTCCTTTTGGTGGATTGATGACCATAGTGATCATCATCGTGATTTTATTGCTTCTAGGGGTCATTTAGTCTGATGCATCATCCAGTAGTGCCATTTCGGACATTTATTAGACGGGTCATATGCAATCTAGCAATTGGTTTTGCTGTGATTTTATTTTCCCTAGGCTTGGGCATGACCGGTTACTCTTATTTTGAGAATATGAGTGTAGTAGACGCTTATGAGAACGCCTCAATGATTTTATCAGGCATGGGGCCGGTGGATACGATTAAAACCACAGGCGGCAAGATATTTGCTGGGACCTACGCCCTTTTCAGTGGAATTGTCTTTCTTGTAGTGATAGCAATCATCATGGCTCCCATTTTTCATAGATTCTTTCACCTGTTTTTAGTGAAAGACAAGTCATGAAATTTCAGTTGTGATTTAACTTGTCGATCTTCATAATGTCTTAAAACATTGGAGGATTTATGAAGCTTGAGACAATGCAACGTGTTTTTGGGGAAAAGTTAACCCAGACCCTTTTAGAGAAGTATCAATCTATAGCACCTGATGGCAAGCCTTGTGGATTTCATAAATTGGATTCTACAAGAAGGATTCTCGGGGGACAAGATTACCCTTTTATTGAGGAGTATTTACAAACACTATTTTATAAAGCAGATCCTGAGGAAAATGATCCGTTAGTCGTTAAAAAAGCAAGCCATCTTCTTTATTGCTTCTGTATGGATGTGGAGCAAAATGGAACTAATGCGAGAGTTCAGGCTATATTCAAAAATATTATGGACAAGGAATTGTTGGAAGAGAGTTTTTCGAATCTTCCTGAAACAGGCAAAGTAATTTTGTACCATTCAATGAATTATGGAGCAAGACGAGAAGTGAAAACACTCATCCACGACTATTTCAGAGATGTGGTTGAACAGCCAACTACAACCGAAGAAGTGATAGCAAAATATCTATCTCCAGATTGCACCATCGTCGCACCAAATGGTGAGGTAAGAACATATGCTGATGTAGTAGAAAGATGCAAAAATGGGCATGTCCCCTCAAAAATTACCTTTGGTAGATTTATCATTGATGGCGATGAGGCCACTGTGACTTATAAAATTGACGCTCAAGCAGAGCAGGCGCAGCGAGCCGCTGTTTTCAAAATAAAGGCTGGCAGAATCGTTCGCGTTGAACTATATAGCCGGGGAGACTGACATAAGATGCACACACTAACCTAGAGTTAGTGGTGACGGTCGTATATTGATATTGTCATTTTTTTGCTTTCTATATACTGCAGACAGAGATTCACTCGCTTGGTAAAATCTTTTACATCTGCCTCTTCGGGATCGACCCGAGGCTCCCCCGTAGTTATGGCTAATAAAAGACGGAAGCCTATGTTGGAGATTCTCTCAAACATCTCAAGGGTATCGTTATGGCTGCCGGTATGGCAAACACGAGTGTTTTCAATTAATTGAAACAAATGTTCAATTGGGTCTTTACTTTGTTTAAGACCTGGAAGTTTTTTTGACGTTTCAGGATTAAGCGCAAGTGTAATTGATAGTGCCCCTCTTGCCAAGAATTTTACTTCGGTGGTTGGTAACGTTGCTGCTACTGACATATGATTCCTCCTTTTTTGAGCAATCAGTGTATCCAAAGGGATCTATTTTAGCTAGAAAGAACTTGTGATTTAACTTATAGATCTTCATAATGTTTTTAAAATTTTGGAGGATTTATGAAATTTGAGACAATGCAACGTGTTTTTGGGGAGAAGTTAACCCAGACCCTTTTAGAGAAGTATCAATCTATAGCACCTGATGGCAAGCCTTGTGGATTTCATAAATTGGATTCTACAAGAAGGATTCTCGGGGGACAAGATTACCCTTTTATTGAGGAGTATTTACAAACACTATTTTATAAAGCAGATCCTGAGGAAAATGATCCGTTAGTCGTTAAAAAAGCAAGCCA
>JABDAY010000052.1:5506-8843 GCA_013288895.1 Chlamydiota bacterium
CAAGATTACCCTTTTATTGAGGAGTATTTACAAACACTATTTTATAAAGCAGATCCTGAGGAAAATGATCCGTTAGTCGTTAAAAAAGCAAGCCAGCTTCTTTTTTGCCTCGTTAAAGATGCCTTCGTTATAGATGTGAAGACAAATAGAATTAATGCGAGAGTTGAGGCTATATTCGAAAATATTGTGGACAAGGAATGGGTAGAGAGTTTTTCGAATCTTTCTGAAACAGCCAAAGAAATTTTCCACCATTCAATGAATTATGGAGCAAGACGAAAAGTAAAAACACTCATCCGCGACTATTTCAGAGATGTGGTTGAACAGCCGACTGCAACAGAAGCAGTGATAGCAAAATACGTCTCTCCGCATTGTATTTTTGTCCAACAAAATGGTGAAGTAGACACATATGATGATGTAGTAGAAGGGGGCAAAATTGCAGCAGTACCTCCAAAAATTACCTTGGGTGAATTTATCATTGATGGCGATCGGGTTACTGTGACTTATAAAGACTACAATCAAGCAGAGCAAAAAGAAAAAGTCGCTGTTTTTGAACTAGAGCAAAAAGAAAAAGTCGCTGTTTTTAAACTAGACAAAGGCAAAATCGTTCACATTAAACTATATGGCTAAAGAGACTGATGGGATCCTTTTTTTCATTGCTTCGCAATGAAGAAAGATATTAAGGCTTGCCATTAATCCTTTGATTTTGTATAATTGAGCTATGGAAAAGGCATTTTTTATAACATCTAAGCGTATCCTCAGTAGTTCTCCGCTCCCACCTCCCTTCGTGGGTTAACATTTTTTCAACATTACATTCTAGAATCTAAGTTACTTATAATTAATTCGTTTGGAATTAATATTAAAAAAATATTTATATATTTTAATAAGGGATATTTATGAAAAAAATTGTTATTAAAGTGGGGACTAGTGCCCTAACGCAGGGGACGCAAAAACTGTCCAGAAGGCATATGTTGGAGCTGGTGCAGCAAATGGCAGAGCTGCAAAACCAGGGGGTGCAACTGGTATTGGTGAGCTCAGGGGCTGTTGCTACAGGGCAAGAGCTTTTAAGCTCGTGTGATCCTTTGTTGTCCAAACAGACATATGCTTCTATTGGGCAGGTAAAGTTGATGCATAGGCGACAAAAGAATGATGGGTGGGCTCTTCAGCCCCAGCAAGCTCTGCTTGACATTCCATCGTAAGAAAAGTGATCACTGCGCCCAAAATAAAGGCCAAAAATACAAAAGGGCCTATCTGGTTGAAAATATACCCTGTTCCTAAAAAAAACGAGGATCCGACAATCCCTCCAATCGCAATCAGAGAAGCATGTCTAGATTTTATCCCTCGCGCAAAAACATCTTCTTTCATCTTTTTGACAGTGCGGAAACCCCGTCCTTTAGGGTGGGGAGGAAGCACTGCTCCTTTTTTGAATTGAAAGTAAAAAGTACCTTTAGTATTCTTTTTAACTTATGAAACGTACCATCTCGATTAAGCTTAAAGTGAAGTCTACGCAAGACACAGGCAAGCTTCTTGCTCTTAAAGACGCCTTTACAAGTGCTTGCAATCAGGTTGTCCCTTTTGCCATGGAAAACAGATGTTGGAACAGGGTTGCTTTGCATAATTTTTGTTATACCGAAGTTAGAAAGAAATCTTCTTTGGGCTCGCAAATGGTTTGCAACGCCATCTTTGCCACATGCAAAGCTTATAAAAATCGGAATATTAATAAAAGTGAAGAGATGCCTAAAATTCAGTTTAGGAAGAATTCTAGTGTCCACTTTGATAAGAGAACTTATTCGATTAAAGGGAATGTCCTGTCTTTGTATACATTGGAAGGGCGCATTAAAGTAGAAATGAAAATGGGAGAGTTCCAGCAAAAGTACTTTTCTGAAGGTATCCCTAAGGAAGCAGAACTTATTTGCCGAAAAGGTAAATGGTATTTTAATCTTGTTTTGGATCTTCCTGATCCAGAACTGGGTCAAGGCCAAACAATGCTTGGCGTTGACCTTGGAGAAAATAATGTTGTTGCTATGAGTAGCGGCAAATTGGTTAACGGAGGCGAGATCCGTTACCGAAAAGATCAATATCTCGGAATCCGACGTCGTTTGCAGTCCAACGGTTCCCAATCGGCAAGGCAATTGCTGAAAAGAATCTCTGGCAAAGAAGCGCGTTGGATGAGACATGTAAATCATCAATTGAGCAATGAGACTATTAAAGAAGCCAATAAAATAGGAGCGAATGTTCTTATTCTTGAAGATCTGAAAAACATCCGTCAAAGGATCAGAGGAAGCAAAAGGATGCGCACAAGGCTGCATCGCTGGAGCTTTGCTCAATTTCAGACCCTTTTGGAGTATAAGGCACAAGCCCATGGCTTGGGTGTAATGTATATTAATCCTGCTTATACCAGTCAAACTTGCTCCTCTTGCGGCTATCTCGGTGAAAGACACCGACACCGCTTTACGTGTAATTGTGGAAACCAACGGCACAGCGACTTGAATGCAAGTCGCACTCTCTGTAGGTTTGCTCTATCTGCCGATAGGGCAACGTGCGCTGTAAATCGCACGCATGTGGCAGCTAAACGCTGACTATAAAGCTTTCGCCTTTAGGCGAGAGTTGTTTACATATTCGTTACTTTAACTTTTTAACGATAAAAAAACTATGACTGCTTCATCGTCTTCTTCCATTTCCATTGCCTTGCCGAGAACTACTTTTCTTATTCAAAGCACGGAAAACTTTAAATATCTCCCTAATGGAATAAGTAAAACACTCACAAGACTTGCTTATCTAACCCATTTCCAAAACAATTCAGAGAGATCTCCCTTCACCGAAGAACAAGGCTCCATTTTTCTCAATGCCAAAAAATGGACAAGAATCACTGGATGGTCATTAAAGCTTGGCTTTGCAGCTAGCGCAGCGCTTCCGATTACACCAGTGCTACTCGCGCTCAAAAAAATACAAGCTTGGGAAAATGAGAGCAATTCCAATACAGCCCTCTTGGTTATCATTTTTATACTCTATGCAGGCTCTATTGGGGCAATTAACTACTTTTGCTCTGCTCTATGGCCCGTCAAAGCTGGAAGGAGTTCTACTGAGGCCTTAACAGAGGTCTTTAAAGCGTCAAAAACATATGAAGAACTTGGCTACCGTTTATTGGAACTTTACGAGAGAACTCCAGAGGCTGCTAAAGAGATTGCCTCAAATCTCAACATAGAAAACATCCAAGCAGCAATGGAAACATACATACATCCAGATCTTGCCAAAGAACTTTGCTCCCCACTTTGGCATGCCGCTCACGCCGTAGTCGATGATGAACTACATGAAGATGCTCCCCCCTTGATCGCAACCC
>JABDAY010000053.1 GCA_013288895.1 Chlamydiota bacterium
TTATTTCGCATAGATAGAGGGTGTTATGTCTCGTCTGGATCATTAGATCGATTTGACAGCCCTTCCGGCGTTGCGTTGCCCTTTGAAAGAAGGGACCTGCATTGACAATCTCAAGAATATCGATGCGAAGTATTTTGCACAGGCTTTTTAGATTATTTATGACCAAATTCTCGAACTGTAGGCCCATTACAGACTCCCAGCCCGGCATCTGCATGAACGATTTGGATTCAAACAGGTCCTTGGCAATTCTGTCTTTATTCGGTTCTATATACCGCAAATAGAACCTGAGATAGTTGTCCTTTAATCTGAATTTCTTTAGGCGGGATTCTCCATTGGTTGATAGATTCCAAGTACAGTCCTCTTGAACAAAACCGGCTAGCGCAAGGTCATCCAGGCATCGAGAAATAGACCCGCTTTTTTCCAGATCTAGCTTTTCGCAGATATCATCAAGGGTAAGAGGAGCATGCGCAAGAGTTTTCAAGATGTTGCTGTATGTTTGAGCTCTTTTAGAGAATAGATCTGAAAAGATTTGATCGAATTCCCGGAATAGCAGGCCTTTTGATTGAAAGCAAAGTCTCTGAATGTTGTCCTCAGCTGATTGAGAGGGGATGATTTCTTCAAGGTACTTCGGGATTCCTCCGGTTACGGACAACATCTTGAATTTTTCATAGGCGCTGATTTTGTTTCTTTGAGTTCCCCAAAATTCACCGCATTCTGCCACGGGGAGCTCTTCCAGCACCATGTCTACCGATATTCGCCCGACAAACCCCGTACTCTTCAGGATGTTTTCCTCAATCCAACTGGATACAGATCCGCAAAGGATAAGGACAAGTTCCGGGTTTTCTGAGAAGTGAAGATCCCATGCTGTTTTGAGCTGACCCAGAAAGTCAGGGTCCTCCGAACCCATCCAAGATATTTCATCCAGGACAATGACGATCTTTTGATCCTTGGCTTGGTTTCCGAGAAAATTAAAATGCTCAATCCATTCGGATACCTGTATTTTTGGCATGTTCAGGTTTTGAGATATTTGGGCCGAAAATGCATCTAATTGTCGTTGCTTGGTGATTTTGGGGACAGGGGGAAGTCCTGAGAAGATCCAGCTCTTTTTATCCAATACAAATTCTTTGATTAGCCTGCTCTTTCCAACCCTTCTTCTTCCCCTGATTACGACCATGCTAGCCGACTTTTTCTTGTGGAGTAATTCTAGGGATTCGAGTTCTTTTTTGCGGCCGATGAATTTCATGTCATTTATATGAGGTTAAATTAAGGACTCATCTTACCTCATAAGAATAACAAATGTCAATCTAATGAGGTTTCTTAACGCTAGACCTCATAAAAAATAGGTATTTATAGCTATTTATATTTTTTTAGCTGGCCAGTCAGGCAAGGCAGGTGCATTTGCAGATCCGTTTGGGTGATTTAGGTTGGGATTACGGTAATTTTTTTGATAATTTGATCTAGTCGAATGAATTTGGCAGCCGAGAGAGTAATTTAACATAGTTGTCCTCATCATATGTTCTTTTCTCCTTACGAAAGAGGTGAAAAAGAACTCCATATTAGCTAGCACTAAAGAGATGACCGCCTTAATCTTTCGCTTAAAAGATCAATTAAGGCTTCTCTACATTGGACAGCCTTGGTTTGGTGAAGCAAATCCGTGAGTGCTGCGGGAAGATTTTTGTAGTCAGGCAACCGGAAAATGGAAAAAACTAATCGAACTATTTGGGTGTCTAGCTAAGTGAGTTCCGCATTTAGACTTGGATAATTCTTAATGCATTTGCACTTCTGTCTATTTTTTATTTTTGTAAGAAAAACAAGGCAATATTTCTAACATGAAAAAATTAAGTGGTTTACTATAAGACTGTTACATACACAGACATTTATGTTAGTAAAAAAACCTAAAAACGTCGCTTGTATTTGTAAGAAAAATATGCCAGTATTTCTTACATGAAGGACAAACCAAAGAAAGCTGATAGCATTGACTTTCAAATACTTAATGCCATAACCACCCTTGGTCAAGGCGCAGTATTTGTTCCAACGGACTTTTTGAGCCTTGGCAGTCGGCAAACTGTCGATATTGTTCTTCACCGACTTGTTCGAAAAGGCACCATTCGTCGTCTTGCAAGGGGAATATATGATTTTCCTAAGGAACATCCTAAGCTTGGAACACTTCAACCGTCTCCAGAAAAAATAGCAGAGGCCTTAGTTGGGAGAGATTGCACTCGTATTCAACCAACGGGCGCTTATGCAGCAAATATTTTAGGACTATCCGAACAAGTCCCTGCTAAAGTTGTATTTCTGACAGACGGTCCAAGTCGAACGGTAAAAATCGGTATAACAACTATTCAGCTGCGACGCACAACTCCGAAAAACATGGTGATGGCAGGACGGCTCAGTGGTCTTTTAGTTCAAGCTCTCCGTGAGTTAGGTAAAGAAAATGTGACTCTAGAACGACTTGAACATTTAAAGCGGACTATACCACTGAATGCACGAAAAGAACTGCTCAAGGATATTCGATTTGCACCGGAATGGATGCATTCTATTTTCAAGGAATTAGCAGAGGAGGGCTTGAAGTGAAACTCGACTTTCTAAAATTACCTTCTGACGAACGACGTCTGTACCTTGAACAAGCGGCTATTCAGTGGAACATATCTCCAGTCATCATGGAGAAAGATTTTTTCGTGTGCTGGTTACTCGATATTCTATTCGAATCGGAGTTCGCTGAAAGCCTTGTGTTCAAAGGAGGGACTTCTCTATCAAAAATATTTGGCGTAATCAATCGATTTTCTGAAGATATCGATCTTTCGTTATCGCCTACTTTTCTCGGGCTTCCTGAAACCGCTGCAAACCGCAGTCAAGCTGATAAATGGCGAGATAAAGCTGAAAAGGCATGTGAGATTGCTGTTCAAACTCAGATTATGTCCATGCTGGAAGCATCGATATTAGGCATATTAGGAAAAAGTGAGCAAGGAAGATTCGAGTTTTTAAAAGACCCCCAAACCAAGTCTCCAGTAATTCTTTTTCACTACCCATCAATGCTACCAACTGGGCTTGCATATATCAAACGCTCTGTAAAACTCGAGTTCGGCTCTCTAACTGATCAGAAACCGACTGGAGGCTATCCGATACGGCCGTGGATTGCTGAGGTTTTCCCCTCAGCTTTTCTCGACTGGCAATGTGAAGTCGTAGTTCTAGAGATTGAGCGAACTTTCTGGGAAAAGGCTACGATTCTACACTCAGAATATCACCGACCACTCGATATCTCAACGCCAGAGAGGTTTTCTCGCCATTACGCTGATACTGCCGCACTAGCGAATCATCCAGAGGCCATCAAAGCTATTAATCATCACGACCTTCGAGACAGAGTCGTTTCATTGAAACATCTATTCTTTCGCAGTTCCTGGACAAGTTACACCCAAGCCAAACCCGGCACTTTTCACCTCGTTCCTAGAGTTGAAAGATTACCTGAATTGCGACGTGATTATCAGCTAATGCGCGACATGTATCTTAATGAGCCTCTCAGTTTTGATGATATCCTGAGCATCTTAACCAATCTAGAGCATCGTATTAATCTGATAGAACCATTGCCTTCTTTAGGAGAAGTTTTAATCAATAGAAAAGAAGATGAATTAGTTCAAACCATGACGAAAATCTTAAACGCCGGAGCTAATGTTAATGACGTTTCTTGGAACGGACATCGCCCCTTGCAACTATTAATCAAAGCCCTCTTAGAACCACGTAAAAAGCTTGAACTAGTCAAACGCATGGTTGACCTAGGGGCTGATATCCACTCTGCGGATAAAAGTGGATTAACACCCTATCAGGTTGCTGGTTCCGAAGGGAATAAATCAATTTGCGATCTCTTACGTTCTAAAGGTGCTCGTCCAATGTCACCTCCCGGAATCGGGTACGTTCAGCATTACAATATGTATGGTGAAATCCCGTTGCCATAAGCAATTACAAATGATGCATAAATTTGGCCGGAACTGGAATCCTCTTCGGCGGGCGGCAGGGCCGTCCCGTCGCTCAGAGCCGGCCATTTGCTCCACAGGATCAAATGGCTTCGATTCCAGACGAAAGCCACATTTAGTGGCTTTTTTTCCGGCAAAATTTTCCTTCGTAAAATTTGGCCGGAACTGGAATCCTCTTCGGCGGGCGGCGTGGCCGTCCCGTCGCTCAGAGCCGGCCATTTGCTCCACAGGATCAAATGGCTTCGATTCCAGACGAAAGCCACATTTAGTGGCTTTCTTTCAGTCCAATTTGTAAACAAATTGGCGGAACTGGAATCGAACCAGCGACACAAGGATTTTCAGTCCTCTGAAGCTATTTCCATTCCTTAACTTAGATTTCCTTAAATCAACCAATCTTGCCAAAGTCTATAGGGGAGAGCAAATTATTTCTAGAAGAATTTGGTGATCGAGGGTGATCTATGTCAAGGTTTGGAAATTGGCTACTCCGTTGGATTTACGGCATGTTTTTAGTTAAATCTGCATGTTGTAATTCAAGGCTCAGAGTTACATAAAAGATTCTATCTTTTGAAAATCCATAGAGGGTGGTACTATTTCTGAAAGATTATCAGGAGGAATGCTCATGGGTATAAAAGATGAAAAAGAAGGTGCGATGCTTCACCTTCATATAGACAATGGAGATCTCGATAAATTGCAACAGGCCATGGAAAAATGGTCATTTAAAGACTATCAGAGTCTAATACGATTTTCTGTAAGCATATTGCTTTTAACTGAAAACAAATCCATTTCAATAAAAATGAATGGGACACAAAAAGATATTCAACCGGCCTCTGACCTTTTGAAGCAAGATGAGGTAGCCCGTGGTCTTCTCTAAAGCTCCGAGTTCTGCCAGCGACGATTACGATCCCATTCAAAGCATACAAGAACTATCTGCCAATTTGACCCAGCCAGATAGATTTGCAGAGATTTTTTGTGCTGCGGCTAAATCACAAAAAAAGATTGATGAAACTCTTAAGGAGGTTATCATCGGATTATTAAAAAAAGACATGGATACTCAAGAAGCAATCAAGGTGCAGGTTAGAGAAGTTAATAAAACAGATTGGAAAAATTTTGGAGGAAAGGCGGGATTTGCTATTTGGTCTATTTTTTTAATAGTTGTGACAGTAGTAGTTGAGAGGCTTATTGGTAAATAACTGAACCATCTCCTTGATATTAGAAATAAGAAATTAGGCATCGTTTACTTGAGCGCCGTGTAGTAACAAAAACCTAGTCAACTCATTAGACTTATACGGATTATAAAGTGCATACCAAAGAGGTGTATGCCCATTGATACAGTTCTTATTAAAGTCAGTATTGTAAGCGGCAAAGATATTCAAAATTTCTAATGCTTTTTCTTTTACTTCTGCATTTTTTGTATAGTAAGCGTCGCAGAACGTATGAATTACGTATCCTACGGGAGAGAATGTAAATGCATTCAAGACATAAGGATTGGCTCCATAATGCAAAAGCCGATCTACGATTTTTGGGTTTAAAGAGTCCCTTGAACTTCCACAGGCTAATTCTAAAGGTGTACAATTGAGATCAGGAATGGGTTTACCGTATTTATCTTTAACCGAAGAGGTCCTTAAGTTAGGATTAGCTCCATTTTTCAATAAAATTTCCACAGCATGTTCATCGCGGCAGTGTATCGCATAATGCAAAGCAGGCCAATTATATGGGTTATTGCTGTATTCCGATAGCACCTCGAATGCTTCCTGAGCTGCATCATCTTGATGAGACCCTTGCATCGTTGATGCTAACATTCCAGTTGTATTTTCCATTTGATCTGCAACAGCTAACCCCAAGGAAGCAAGCATATAATTGGCAGATTTTTCTAGAACAGTTTGAACGTGTTCTTGTTTATAAATGCCGTTAACGGCATCAATACTTGTTGGTTGCATACAACTTCCTTATATTTTTTAAATTTTCAGTCCAATGAAGCGAAGATTATACTCCGTCCCACTCAGCCCCATGATTCAGGAGAAGGCTTATAATTTCTCTATTACCCGTTTCTACGGCAAATTTTATGGGCATTTTTCCGTTGTTCCCGTAGAAATTGACTGGATGGCCGGCTTCTAGCAGTAGTTTGACCATCTGAGGATTTTGCCTTTCTATAGCCATCATTAAAAGATCCCCATTAACGGTGACTTCGATAATTTTTTTATTTTTTGCAAGAGTATCAATCTTGTCAGTCAAGTCATTTAACCCTTTGTCGAAAGGCTTTTGACCGTTGTCATTTCCAAAGAAGAAAAGATTGTTCCAACTATTCAAATCACTTTTTTCAACAATAATATTTGGGGATATATGTCTAAAACGCCTCTGTGTTGTAAATATAAGTTTTGCACCGTGTTTTAATAACAGGTCAACTATATCTGTTCTATTGAGCTGCACAGCTTTATAAAGCGGAATATACTCCAATTTTCCATTAAAAATCTTTATATCAATTGAACCATAATTCTGCTGGCGAGAAGTCGTAAATGATATAGTTGGCGAAAAAGGAATATTGCAACTGGCCTCTCGAATTAGCAAAGAGGTAATTATGCTAACATCTCCTCTCTCTATTGCCGCAGTAATAATCGGGCATTCAATATTTTCAATAGTTATAGAATCACTCTGATGAGAGGGGGATTTTTGTGTTTTTTGCGAATAATTAATGGACATGCCATTATTAATTAAAAAGTGAATTAATGAAGCTGAAACCTTAGAATTTTTCAAAGCTTGAAAAAGAACTTCTCCCCCATTTGGCATTTCATTTAGCTGATAACCATGTTGTACAAAGAAAGCTACTGCACTTTCATTGTTGTTATATATTGCGGTGGGTAATACTTGAGCCGCGTATCCTAAAAATTGAGATTTAAATGAGTTCTGTAATAATTCAAGTGCTTCAATAGATTTGGTGTCAACAGCTCTCAAAATTGTTCCACTATCAAGAGTTGACCCGTTTCGAATTAACAGCTTGGCCATCTCTAGATTATTTTGACCAATTGCAATTTGGAGAGGCATACCAAGTAACGACCACTTATTTACGTCCATGCCTTTCGCTATTAGTACCTCGGCAGCTTTAAGATCTCGCATTTTTACTGCATAATTTAAAGTTGGAATTTTATCTGGATTATTGGCATATTTTGACAAGATATCAAGTAATTCATCATTGCTTTCGAGTGTACTACCAACCACATTTTCGACTGCACCTTTTACCTCTGTATATAATGCATAAGTTGCTGCCATGTTCGCAATGTTGTCCGGCTTACCTCCTGCAAGCTTAGAATCCACTTTACTACTTAGGAAACTCTCATTTATTTTTTCTAATGCCATACCCTACTCCAAATTGGATTTCAATAATACTAGCATAGTACAATAATCGAGATTATAAACAAACAATTCAAATTAAATAAACTATAATTAATTCTATAATTATATTAAATATTTTTATTCGGCAAAATACAATATTTAATTTCTTATTCTTTGGACTTATTTTAAGATTCCAAAGATGTTTGAAGAATAACTGAGGAAATTATGTCTTGAACTGACAGAAAATCTGTTAGCTCGAGTGTTTGAGAAAAAATGGATATGGTTCCTGGATAGAACTCTATATTAAAGCCATACCCAGTCATCTCATTTAGATTTTTTGCTAAGCATAGTAGTCTTCTTTCAATATCTGTTTTTTTATCCATGGTCACAATGTGAACTGCTTGTTGGTTTTTTCCAAGTAACGCAAGGCTAATAGAATCTGCATCCGCCATATCATCCCATGTTCTCATCAAGGGATCATATTTATTTTGATCGATATCAGGGCTGTTAAAACAAGCGCCTATTCTATGCAACTCTGTAAAAAGCCCCAAAACACTACCTCCGAATCCATCTTTGTATAACTCGTAGTAGTTCCGAAATAATCGACCCATAACTCCCGCCCAAAGCTGAGTGGCCAACAACCGTTCTCTTGGTAAAATGTGTTTTAAATTTATGAATGGATAGCGAAATAACGTGTCCCAAAAAATTGAAGATGCCAACACTTTGTAATTTTCAGGATTTCTAAGATCCTTTCCCCATCGTTTGATTCGAGCGGTTATGAAGTGTGAAAAGGGATGACTTTTATATTTTCTTTGGAAATCTATAACAGCCATTCGATATAGCTTTTTTGCTGGTAATTTTGTTAAAACAAATGTACGAATGCGCTTAGCGATACGGTCGCAAAACAAGGCCGTATTTAGCTCCGATTTAGAAGAAACAAAATCTTTCCATTCGATGTTAGAGACTGTCTTTTTTAGCTCATTTCTGATTTGACCGAGACCTATTAGTTCTAAAAATAATGCTGGGCTGGTAATCCAGGTAAAATCAACGTCAGCAAAATTTGAATGGTGAATGTCCATCTGATTTAAGAATTGTTCCCATCGGATTTTAGTATCTTTGGAAGAATGGTTCTGATCAATGAAGCTTATGGAGCTTAAAATCGAAGTATCAAAAAAGAAACATTTTTTATTTGTGTTCAAGGAGATCCGTATTAGTTAAATGTAGTCTAAAACTGATGTATAAATTACGAGCTGTACATAATATTGATATTATTCCAGGGAACAGCGATAATCTTGCCGTTCTTAGGGGACAGAGGAACGTAGAGCAGGACTTTTCCTTCCATTTCAGCGCGAAAAATATCGGCAAAAATTTCGCTGTAGTATTCTCGAGAAAGTCCAGGAAGTATTTCATTGAACCCTTTATC
>JABDAY010000054.1 GCA_013288895.1 Chlamydiota bacterium
ATGAAGAGGTGATGCGCACATCCCGTCCTGTTCTTGTAGAAGTGATCGCTGAGCGGTTTCGCGGCCATTCTATTTCTGACCCTGGTGTCTATCGCTCAAAAGAAAATTTACAGCAATCTATGGAAAGAGATCCTCTGGTTATTATATTAAAAGTTTTAAGTTCTGCTGGTATCATCACAGAAGACGGATACCATCAACTTGATAAAGAACAAAAAGAGATCGCCGTTGCTGCCATGAAATTTGCAGAAGATAGCCCATGGCCCGATCCTATAACCCTTGGCGAAGATGTCTTTGCTCCATCGGAGATCTAAAATATGATGCAACTCGTTGACATACGTGAAGCCCTTAGACAAGCCTTAGATGAAGAAATGACGAGGGATTCCCGTGTTTTTATTATGGGAGAAGAAGTTGCTGAGTACAACGGCGCTTATAAGGTGACCAAAGGGATGCTTGCAAAATGGGGGAAGGAGCGGGTGATCGATACTCCCATTTCAGAATCGGGGTTCGCTGGCATAGGCGTAGGAGCAGCTATGACTGGGCTTAGGCCTGTTATCGAGTTCATGAGCTTTAATTTTTCTTTTGTGGGAGCAGATCAGATTATTTCCAATGCTTTAAAGATGTACTATATGTCAGGAAACAGGTTTTCCGTCCCGATTGTTTTTCGTGGGCCAAATGGCGCAGCGGCTCAAGTTTCTTCTCAACATTCCCATTGTGTTGAGGCTATTTATGGTAATCTTCCTGGGCTTATCATTGTGGCTCCAAGCAACGCTTACGATGCCAAGGGGCTTTTAAAGTCGGCCATTCGCGCTAACAATCCTGTGTTTTTTCTAGAGAGTGAACTCAGTTACAACGATAAGATGGAGATCCCCGTAGATGAATATCTTGTTCCTTTAGGAAAAGCTAAAGTTGTGATGGAAGGCAAGCATGTGACCCTTGTTTCTCATAGTCGCATGGTCAATCTTTGTAAGACAGCGGCAAAAGAATTAGCAAAGAGTGGGATCAGTGTTGAGCTGATTGACCTACGCACAATTAAGCCTCTTGATATCGCAACGATAGCAGAGTCTGTACGTAAAACTCATTTTTGTGTACTTGTAGAGGAAGGACACATTTTTTCGGGCATTTGCGCGGAGGTGGGCTTTCAAGTGATGGAACACTGTTTTGATTTTTTAGATGCTCCTATACACAGAGTGTGCCAGAGAGAGACCCCCATGCCTTATTCTAAAGTTTTAGAAAAAGAAACGATGCCAACTGTTGAAAAAATTATCAAAGCCGTAGAGGATACATGCCATTCACGCTAACGATGCCAAAGCTATCTCCGACAATGGAAACGGGAACAATCGCCAAGTGGCGCGTGAAAGAGGGGGCTCTTGTGAAAGCTGGGGACGTTCTTTTTGAAGTAGCTACAGACAAAGCAACGGTTGAACACAACGCTTTAGATGAAGGATACCTGCGCAAAATTCTCATCCCTAATGGAGGAGAGGCGGTAGTTAATCAGGCTGTTGCTATTTTTACAGAAACCAAAGATGAAAGCATTGAAGGGTACAAACCAGAAGGTGTGCAAAAGCAAGAGAAAAAGGTAGAGACTACCACCGAGGCAAAAAAGGAAGAAGTTGCAAAATCTGCGGCTGCAGCCGGTGGGCTTGCAATGCCTGCATTTGTTCCGGCACCGCCACTTGAAGATTACGCGTTTAAAAAAGCGGGGGTGAAAGTACAGGGGCGGATTCTAGCATCTCCCCTCGCACGTAAACTCGCTGAAGAGAAAGGGATCGACATCTCTACTGTTAAAGGCTCAGGGCCTCATGGAAGGATCATGTCCCGCGATATCGACCTTGGGCAGCCCGATGCAACTGTCACATTTGGAAGAGATGAAGAACCAGAATATCTTCCGGGTGCCTATGAAGAAGAACCCCTTTCTCCCATGAGAAAAATGATCGGCCAAAGGCTCCAAGAATCAAAGACCTTTATTCCCCATTTTTACGTCACCCAAGAAATCAATGCCGAACCGATGATCTCTTTGCGCGAGCAGCTAAAAACAGGAGGAATAAAAATCTCCTTTAATGATCTAATTGTACGGGGGGCTGCCCTGGCTCTTCGGGAACATCCAGAGGTTAACAGTGGATTTAACACAGTCAATAATACGATCATCCGCTTTAAAACAATCGACATTTCCATTGCTGTTAGCATTGAAGCAGGTCTTATCACTCCTATTGTCCGTTATGCTGATTTCAAAAACCTAGGGGAAATTTCGACAGAAGTTAGAGAGCTCGCAGATAAGGCCAGAAAATCCAAACTTGCTAAAGAGGAATACACCGGTGGTTCCTTCACCATTTCAAACCTAGGAATGTACGGGATTACAGAGTTTGTCGCCGTCATCAACCCCCCCCAAGCGGCCATCCTCGCAGTAGGAGGCATCGAAGATCGCCCCATCGTTAAAAACAACACCGTAGTCCCCGGAAAAACCCTCTGCCTCACACTATCGGCCGACCACCGCGTCATCGACGGCTCCCACGCCGCCCAGTTCCTCAAGTCTTTGCAAAAGTACTTGGAAAACCCCAGCCTACTCCTCCTCTAAACGATGAACGATGAGTAATGAACGGAAGAGGGAAAGAGTTCTGAGTTCTCTTTTTCCCTCTTTCTTTCATTTCTTCCGCTCATTACTCATTACTCATCGTTCATCGCTCTTTAGACTGCTATTCCTTGAGACCAGTCTACAGAGAGGAGAGAGTGCATTTGCTGTGTTTTCCCATTGGTGTAGGAAAGAGCAAGTGATTGAATGACATTGGGAGAAACATCGACGAGTTCCCTCATCGAAAGAAAGTCGATAATGGGGAGGCAATCTTTTGCTGTTAAAAGGGGGGTAGAGCCGGTAACCAGATTGACAGTCATTAAGTTTGGGGGAAAACATTGTTTCCCAATCGCTTTGATCGCTTTGTCTGCAGCAAAAGGAACGATGACAAACACGGTCGTGTATTCTGTGAGATGCCTGCTTAAATCCCAAAGAGTGTCGATAATATGGGTGCCGTTAAAGGCAGAGTCAAAGAAAAACAGTAGGGTGTCTTTCTTTTTCAAATTTTTTTACATGCAATTCTTTGCTCATATGGGGAATATCCATTCCCACGTAAGCCCATTCTTTCGGAAGATAGCTTAAGTCATTAAGAATCAATGGAATAACCCACCTGCTTCCCTGATGCGCAGTAAACCCCAAGCTATAAGACGGGGACTCCCGCCTCTCCAAAGCCTGGTTGAACTTAATAACACATTCTTTTAGGATTTTCATAAAAACTTCTTGCATGAGAGTGATTATAGCAACTCTTTATTTATAATCAATAAAGAATTTTAAAAAAATAATTTTGCGTAAAAAAAGATAATTGTAATATTAATATATAAGTAGTATAATTAATGATATTCAAGATATCAATTAATAAGGAGATCAAATGTCAAATCAAATGTCAATAGGTCCAACAGCAACTAGCCCAAGCATAAATAGCGATAATAGTGGAACAATGGAGACGCAAAACCCATCAGTTCTTCCTGCACGAAGATTTCTCCAAGGAGATACAGAAGGGAAGGTGATGTTGGGAGCTGGCATCCTTTTCGCGCTGGCAGCAGTGGCTATGATTATTGTATTGGTCTTGGTTGTAAAAAATGCACCAAAGCCGGAATATAGTCCTACTACGCATTGGCTGATTAACCCAGGTGCAGTTGATGTTGCGAGTTACAAAATTATTGGTGCGACGTTGGGCCTTGGTTCTGCGGTTTTCCTTTCTGGCATGTTGCTTTATTTGGCATTTCAAAGAAATGCAAAAGCGCAAGCCCGTATGCAACATTCTTGAAAGGTGAATGCATATAAGCGCAAGCCTGATAGCTACTATTCGCTGTGCGATTATCCGCCTTTCTTCTTGCGTTCGGCTTCGGTGAGGTAGCGCTTGCGGAGACGGATGTTGTGGGGGGTAACTTCGACAAGTTCGTCGTCCTGAATAAAGTCGATCGCTTGCTCGAGGGTGAACTTGCGGGGAGGGGTGAGGATGATGTGTTCATCGCTTCCAGAAGCACGGACGTTTGTGAGCTGTTTGGGCTTTGTGACGTTTACAATGAGATCGTTATCGCGACTGTTTTCACCGACAACTTGTCCTTCATAAACTTCATCTGTAGGGCCTACAAAGAGGGTCCCTCGGTCTTGTATTCCAAAGCAGGAATAGCCTGTGACTTTTCCCATATTAATAGAAATAAGCACCCCCTTTCGCTCTGCCAGGTATGACCCCTTTGAATGGAGAGTAGGACTCGAAAATGGAAGTCAGAATCCCCAGGCCCCTTGTGATGGTCATGAATTCATTTCTGTAACCCATAAGGCCCCTTGTAGGGATAAGGAATTCAAGGGAGGTGATGTTGTGCTCGTTTGTGCTAAGAGCCCTCATTTCGCCGCGCCGTCTCGATAGCTCTTCAATGATGTTACCTGAATATTCTTGGGGAACCTCAATATGGGCAACTTCCATTGGTTCATTTGTTTCCCCATTAATCTCTTTTAGAATTACCTGGGGTTTGGAGAGGACAAATTCAAAATCTTCACGGCGCATTGCTTCGATTAAAACGGCGAGGTGAAGCTCTCCCCTTCCACAAACTCTAATAGCGTCGTCGCGTGAGGAGATCTCTTCGATTTTTAAGGAGATATTCGCTTTTCTCTCTGCTTCTAGTCTGTCACGAATTTTGTTCATTGTGACGTGTTTACCATCTTTCCCAACATAAGGGCCATTGTTAACCGATATTTCTATCGAAAGTGTCGGTTCAGCAAGAGTGATAGGGGGAAGCTGTACAATTTTTTCTGGCGCACAAAGGGTATCGCCGATGGTGATTTCAGGGATGCCTGAGATACTGACGATGTCTCCTACGCCAGCTTCCTCCATCTCTATTTTTTTTAAGCCGAAATAACCCTCAATTCTGACAACTTTATGCTGGGATATTTTTCCATTGTTATCGACTTTTGCGACCTGCTGCCCTTTTTTCACAAAACCTTCTAAAATCCTTCCACAAGCTTGCCTTCCCACAAAGTCGTCGTAGCTAAGAGTGGTTGCTTGCATGAGGAACGGAAGATCCATATTTCCAGGGGGAGGAGGGACTTTCTCGATAATGAGCTCGTATAAGGGGCGCATGTCAACCCGAGGGTCCTCAAGTTTGATCATAGCAAAACCAGCAAGGCCAGAGGCATACGCAACGGGGAAGTCGAGCTGCTCATCTGTAGCGCCAAGTTCTACAAACAGATCAAACGTTAAATTAAGCGCTCGATCAGGATCAGCGTGAGGACGGTCGATCTTATTCAGAATGACGATAGGACTAAGCCCCATTTTAAGAGCCTGGGATAAGACAAATCTTGTTTGCGGCATGGGGCCTTCTTGCGCATCAACTAGCAGAAGGACGCAATTGACAAGGCCAAGAACCCTCTCAACCTCTCCGGAGAAGTCTGCGTGGCCCGGAGTGTCGATAATATTAATTTTATAGTCTTCAAAGAAAATACTTGTATGTTTCGCAAAGATGGTGATCCCCCGTTCCTTTTCTTGGTCGTAGCTGTCCATCACCCTTTCAGGGATTTTTTTTCATTATCTCTAAAAATATTTGACTGTCTTAGCAGGCTGTCTAATAGAGTGGTCTTCCCATGGTCAATGTGGGCAATAATCGCGATATTACGTATTTTCTTTGGTGTAAACATAGTGGGAGTTTAACTTAAGGGGTGAATTAAAAGAAACTCAAAACGCAAAACATAAATTACAAAACAGGAGAAAAAACTAAAAATGGAGATTATTTCGATTAACCGAGTAGCCTTTTTAGCACTCTTTTAGCAACTTTTTGGTCTACTTTCAAATCGCCTGCGGCTACGCTTAAGGAACTAGCTTTGAGAATACGCACGCGTATACGGTTGGGCTGGTCTGGTATTTGACATTTTAATCCACAGTATAAAATGGACCCGTAATGTGGTGCGTGTATTGGAATAATATTTTTACATCCTTCATAATCACATTTTTTAAATTTACATCTTTTTATTGGCGCTCCTATTGCTCCTACTGCTGCTGCCATTTTTTCTCCAAAGTTTAGTTTTTATTATATTAACTATACATTTATTTGAACTATACTAACATGCTAGCATATTTATTAATATTAGTCAATAAAAAACTTTATAAAGTATAAGGGAAGAGGGGGATGCGCTATGGGACAGTGAACGAAATGAGATATGTGCGTAAGTCTTTAAAAGAAAGAGGGAAGAGATAAGGTTTTCTCCTTTTAACCTCAGACCTACCTGAATTCCCCATCGTAGGACATCTTCATACCTAGCCTGACCTCAGATGAGCCTGAATACCTCAATTTCCCATCGTATCCCCTCAGACCTACACGAATTTCTCTTTGAATTTCCGTTAGGTGAGTCAATTGCTCTCCCCATTCCTTGTGGGTTTTTACTTCCTCTAAAAGTCTAAATTTATCAACGCTATTCATTGATAAAAAAAGTCCTGATGCCTTGATCATTTCATTTTTGTTTACATGCTCTAGGGCTTGTTTTAAGGTCTCTAGCGCGGTACGTGCAATAGAGCCGGGCATTATGTTTGCGCAAACATTTTCATGGTTTCCCAAGTCCTTTATTCGACAACCTAGCCCACAATAAGCTCGCGATTCGCAGCATTTTTCTGCTAGTGAAGAGTGTTTAACACACCCTTGAGCTTTACATTGTTGTGCTGCCGGTACTGCTGATGCTATTGGTGATGCCATTTTCCCCTTCAAAATTTAGTTTTTATTACATTAACTTTCTCTTTTTAAGTTGTACTAATATATTAATCTATTTGTTAAAACAAGTCAACCGTCAAATTTTGTAAATTAAAATTTAATTATACACAAGAGGAAAGAGGGTACGCATACGGGAGCGGTTACGGTTACGGATTTTTGTAACCTCCATCTGTTGCGCGAAGCAGCATCCTTCTTCGTAACCGTAACCGCCCCCGTATGCGTAACCGATTTTAATTGCTCTAGCTTGGTCAGGTTCACTATTCCATAAGGTTTCTCAATAGGCTAAGATTTCGTTACCGATCTCTCTTAATCTTTCTTGGTGCAAATTATTTCCTCACGGTGTATTATGGGGGGTCTGGGGAGGTGCGTCATGGACGAGGAAGAAGAAATTCATCCAGCTGGGAATTTGATGGAGTCAAAAACTTCCCATCTCGATGATATTCTGAGTGAAAAATTGACAAGCGCCTTTCATAAAGAGACCTTTCAGGTTGTTCTAAACGATCTTATTAAAATTGCTTGTGAGCATTCCCCCATCGACCTTGCCTACGCGGCTTACCGCTTGCCTCCAAGTGAGCGCCCTCTGTTGTATGAGAACTTACCCGATCTGAATGCAAAAATTGAGTTTATGGTCAATACAGACAGCAATACGCGGGTTGCTGTATTTCGCCACATAGATGATATCGAAGCTAAAAAGCTTGTGGAGAAGATGGCTCCCGATGACGCTGTGGCTATTTTAGAGGATATGTCGGAGAAACGGTTCCGTAGGGTAGTCGATATGCTTGAGCCCAAAAAGGCGGGCCGGATCAAAGAGATTAAGAAGCATGAGAGGAACACTGCGGGTCGTCTCATGACAAATGAATTTTTTTCTTTTACAATGGACATGACCATTGGAGCGGTTGCCCGCTATATTCACGATAATCCCGGTATCGGCACTACTATAAGAATTTTTGTTACAAACGATGCCGGAGAGCTTCAGGGGTATGTCCCTGCGCGCAATTTGATTGTCAATCCACCCCACCTCCCTTTACGACAAGTGATGCGCCCTGTGACTCATAAGGTTGATCCCGAGGCTACTAGAGAAGAGGTGGTCGATATTGTTGAGCGTTATAAAATTTCGGCTCTTCCTGTGGTTGATTCTGAGGATAGACTGGTTGGGGTGATTACTTATGAGGATGTTCTTGAAGCGGTAGAAGATATCGCGGATGTCACGATTGCAAATATGGCGGGTACTGCTGAAAAGGTGAGTGAGCATGATCCTACCTATAAACGTTTTTTTGCCAGGACCCCTTGGCTTGTCGTCACTCTTTGCGCAGGGCTCGTGAATGTAGGGGTGATGTCTTCAATACAAGGTTATGCCGGGGGGCTGCTCACATTTGCCCTTTTTTTTGTCCCCCTCATCACAGGAATGTCGGGAAATATCGGGGTACAGTCAAGTACGGTTCTCGTCCGAAGTATGGCAACTGGAGTTCTCTCTGTGGGAAATAAGTGGCAAGCGGTTTTAAAAGAATTGCTTATAGGCTTTTTGTGCGCTTGTGTATTTGGAGTGCTTTGCGGCTTTTTGATCTATGCTATAGATTTTGCTCACGGATCTCACATTGCCCTGGCTCCGTCTACAGTTGGCCTGATTGTTGGGATTGGGCTTTTTGGATCTTGTCTGACAGGTTCTCTTTTGGGTGTTTCCTCTCCTCTTTTCTTCGCAAGGATGGGGATCGATCCCGCTATCGCTTCGGGCCCTATTATTACGGCCTTCAATGACTTCCTTTCCATGTCAATCTTCTTTTTAATCACGATAGGAATAACTACACTGCTGATGTAGAAAGAAGAAGATCGGGCACGCACGCGGGCACGGGCACGGGCACGAAATCCGGAAAGAAAAGAAGGCTTAAG
>JABDAY010000055.1 GCA_013288895.1 Chlamydiota bacterium
GCCGCCTCCAGCGTATGACGCTCCGTTATCGGCGGCTAGCACAGATGTTCCTCCTGCCGTATCGGAACCAGATGGAGGACCTCCCCCTTCTCCTCCTTGCGTCGGATGCGCACCGATTCCTCCCGTGGAAATCCGCCGCCGCCACTTCCATATTCAGATGCCGCTGTATCGCCCCCTGTGCCATAAAATCCCCCTCCGCCACCGCCGCCTGTTGCTGCACTTGAACCTCCACCTCCGTTGACTCCGCCGCCCCCACCACCTCCTCCTTGCGTGAAGCCCGATGTTCCTCCGTTTCCCCCGGTAGCCATATTTCCGGAAAAGGCAACATTTGTCACACTCACTATATTTGGATCCGCCACATACAAACCACCTCCAATGCCGCCACCGCCGCCACCGCCGCCGCCTAGGCCCGCGCCTCCGCCGCCTCCGGTGATGGAAGAATTAACGATAGAGAGATTGCTAATGTTTACTGTGATAGGAGGACCAAATTGAGGTTGTGGAACGGAAAATGCCCTGTATGTCATGCCACCATCAATTTCTTGAGGGGGGCTAGGTCCAATAATTGTGACATTGTTTGTTATATCAGGGAGGGAACTACCTAACATAATTGATGTGAGCCCAGAATTAATCGTGATAGTGTTGCCCGTTCCTCCAGAATTGCTCTGTGTAATGGCGTAACGGAGCGTTGTTGGATCCACAGCACTATCGCCATTTGTAGATACAATGTAAGACATAGCCAAAAGCTCAGAAGATAAAACACAAACAATCGCAATGAGACTTTTGAAAGGAGCTCGGTGCATAACAAAACCTTGAGTTAGGAGACATCCGCGGCGCAGCGGAAGCCGCAGGTGCCGTTCATGCTGCCGGGGTTGTTCCGGTGGCGGTGAGCGCAACGGAGGTCCTCTTTGAGGCTTTTCCAACAACCGCCGCGCAATACTCTGTAAACGCCTTGGACGGGGCCTTTGGGATTGTTAGGTTCTTGGACAGATGCATCGTAGTAATGATACTCGTACCAGTCTTGGCACCATTCGTAGACGTTGCCTGGCATGTCGAATAGGTTGTATCCGTTGGGAGGATAACTCATCACCGCGGTGGTGTCTGAGCTGAAGAAATTTGCTTGAGAGCGTTCGATGGTGCCGCCGGTCGGATAAGCGGTTTCACCGGGGCCTGCGGCTGCCACTTCCCATTCCGCTTCTGTGGGGAGGCGTTTGCCCACCCATTTTGCATAAGCGGTGGCGCCATACCAAGTGACCCCAACGACCGGGTGCTTAGAGTAGCCTGCCTCGATGATCAGTTTGCCGCCGGTTCTTTTAATTCGGGAATCTTTTAGGCGCATGATATCGTTGTTTTGAACGTCTTTTTCGCCGCCAAGGGCTTCTAAAAATAGGACAAACTGTTCGTTTGTCACGGGGTGGATGTCGATGGCAAAGGCATCTAGATTCACCGTATGTCTGGGAAGCTCGTCGCGTGTGCCATGATCACTTCCTCTATGATAGCAACCTTTAGCGATGATTTTCATTTCAGTGAGTTCAGGGACGACATCGACAAACTCTTGAGCTTTGGGTTGGTATTTACCAATGGAAAGTTCCGCCTGGAAAATAGCTCCAGGATCTGCGTCAAACTCAGGCCTTTCAATTTCTTGCGGTTTTAGCAAAGGCTTTGGGCCAGTGGGTAAAAGTTCTTCCAAGGCTGCCTTGATGGTGGCGGGGCGTTTTTGTGGATCTTTTTGCATACAATGCCTAATTAATTGATCCCATTGCAGTCTGTACTCGGGGAACTTTGGCAATTCAAAAATCCCGTCGGGGAACTCCCTTGTCAAAATGAAATAAACTAAAACGCCAAAAGCATAGACATCTGCTCTTGCATCGATGTTCGCCTCTCCCCTTTTTTGCTCAGGGGCGAGGAAACAAAAGGTCTGTAAAAAACTCTGATTTTGAGAAAATTGTTGCTGTAACTTTTTTAAAAAGGCAGGGAGGGGCACAACTTTACTTAGCCCAAAGTCTGTCAAGTAGACATGAAGCCCCTCTTCTGTTTCTTTGATGAGAATATTGGAAAGTTTAATCCCTAAATGGGGGGTTTTGCCATAATCAATTGCAGAGGCGATCTGATGAACTATTTTAACTAGTTCTTCCTCGGTGAAGGGGTTTTCCCGTTTGGAGAGGTAAGTGAATAAATTTTGTGGCTCACCTACATCGTCTGAAACGAGGTAATAAGAGCCATTTGAAGAAGAGACATTGTGCACTTTTACAATGTTAGGATGGTCAAGCATGGCTATAGCTCCAATCTCTTTTTCAAAGCGGGAGATAAAACCAGGATCACGAGAAAATTCTTCAGCTAAAACTTTTAAAGTGAAAGTCCGTTTTAATAATCGATGCTCCGCCAAAAAGGTCTTGCCTAAAGCCCCTTCTCCTAGCTCCTTAATAAGTGAAAAGTCGCCTAATGTTTTCATCTGATCTCCTTATAACTTACTAATTGCTTGTACAATATCTTCCTTTTTAATTAAAGGGTCATTGCAGACACCTTGTGTACAAAAATAAACTGTTGTTTGTCCATCAATCGGTTTTTTATCGGGAGGATTCCACCTGATAAATGCGTGGGGACAAAATCTGGTAGAGAGCATTTCTTTGATCTCTTTTTCAAGCGTGCGGCTTTCATCAAGAGCAATCGCAATGGTTGGCGCGTCTGTGTCATAGTAGCGCTGCAAGCCCATATAGTGGTAAGATGTGCCCGGCGGAAAAGTTTCCATGAATTCTTCTGCAGCCTTTAATATATCCTCTGCCTGATTTAAAAAGTGTTCATCCGCTGTTGCCTGATAAAGACGGAGAAGATTTTCTAAATGGACCCCATTTCCAGAGGGCTCTGCCCCATCATAAAAGTCACATTTACGAAAAAGGAGGGTGTCTTGAGAATCTGTCTGATAGAATGCTCCCCCCTCTGCCTTAAACTCGCTCTCTAGGATTTTTGTCATTTCTAGTGCCCACTGGAAGAAACGATCCCCCATGCCAGCCTCGTAAAGAGAAAGGAGCCCTTTAATCATAAAAGCATACTCATCAAGCCCCGCCCGAAAACGGGAATCCCCCTCTCTGAACCTTCTGAGCAGGCGTCCCTCTTTCCAAAGATTTTTATAAATAAAATCAGCGGCCTTTACCGCTGCATCGGTATAGCCCACGCAGGCTAGCGCATCAATCATCAGGCCGTTCCAAGAGCTTAAAATTTTATCATCTTTAAAAGGGTGGTTCCTTTTGCTCCTTCTTTCAAAAAGAGCTTTTTTACAATTTTCTAATCCCTCATCGCTGTTTTCAAGATGGAGGACATTTCTACCTTCGAAATTCCCCTCTTTAGTCACCCCAAACGCATTGCAAAATTTTTCAGTATCCTCTTTTAAAATTTCTTGGATTTCATTATAGTCCCACGTATAAAAAAGACCTTCGTGTCCATCTGAATCTGCATCCTCAGCGGAATAAAAGCCCCCCTCTGGATGGGTCATTTCTCGAAGAACATATGCGATGGTTTCATCACACACTTTTTTATAACTTTCTTTTTTTGTGTATTTCCAGGATTGGAAGTAAGTTTTAGCCAAAATAGCGTTGTCATAGAGCATCTTTTCAAAGTGGGGTATTTGCCATTTCTCATCAGTACAGTACCTGGAAAATCCTCCACCCAGATGATCGTAGATCCCCCCTTTGTACATATTATCAAGGGTAACCTCCACAAAATATAGAGCTCTACTCTCTTTTTTTGCTTTAGCATACTGGAGCAAAAACTCTGCCTGGTAGCCCAAAGGAAATTTTGGCTCCCCTTTTATCCCACCATAATTTTCGTCTGCAACGCTAAAGAGGCTTTGCGCGGCATTAAAAATTTGTATTTCATCTGGCAGCTCCTCTCCTTTAGTCTGAAAGGAGTGCTCCATGATCTCAAGCAACTGGTCTGCCTGATCCATAAGATTATTTTTCTCTTCACTATGCCATAGAGAGTTGATCTGCCCACAAAATTCAATCAGACCCATGATCCCCTTTCTCTCTCTCGGGGGGAGATAGGTGACCGCAAAAAAAGGTTTTAAATCTGGAGTCAAAAGAACATTGAGGGGCCATCCTCCGGGAGTTGACATCATTGCCTGGGCAAATTCCATGTAGAAATTATCCACCTGGGGAAGTTCTTCTCTATCGACCTTAACATTGATAAACGTCTCATTCATTGTCTTTGCGACATCGCTATTCTCAAAAGACTCCTTCTCCATCACATGGCACCAGTGGCATGTCGCATAGCCAATGGAAAGAAAAATCGGCTTATCTTCTTTTCTTGCAAGCTCAAACGCTTCCTCTCCCCAAGGATACCAATCCACGGGATTACTTGCGTGCTGCAATAGATAGGGCGATTTCTCTTTAGCCAGATGGTTCACAATACGCCCAGATATTTAGCTAGAAAGTAGGCCATTAAAATAACTGCCGCTGAAACTCCTGCCCACATTAAATTGGGGAGCCACTTCACCCCGCCGCCGAGACTCCCTCTCACTTCAAGCGTCCCAATCCCATAGGAAAACTCATGTTTTTCTGCAGCAGATTTAAACGCCAGCGGGTGCTCGTGTGTCAGTCTTTCAGCATCAAGTCCCAAAAAGGAAATATACTGCTTGATAAAACCTTGCGCATAAACCCCTGAAATATACTCGTTAATTTTACCTTCCTCAATTGCCTCGATGTAGCTCGAACGGATCGACGTGGCGTTTTCGATCTCTTTCAATGTCAAATGCATTTCTTTACGCTTGGCCTTTAACACAACGCCAAGGCGTTTCACTTCTTCACTCATAAAAATCCCCTCCAAATAAGCTCTTATCTAACAATAAAGTACAGCCTGTAAACGAGCAAGAAGAAAGATCGGGCACGCACGCGGGCACGGGCACGGGCACGAAAGAGGGAAAAGGTTAATCTCTTCTTTCTTTCGTGCCCGTGCCCGTGCCCGTGCCCGTGCACGTGCCCGCGTGCGTGCCCGATCTTCTCTTTTCTTTTTTCCCAAGATTGATTATTGTCTACATATGGCATGTTTTGTGGCGAAGATTGATGTGGCACTTGAGGGGAAGCTGAGGGAGGACCTTGCGGCGCAGGGTTTTGAGTTTAGTGTTCCTCCTTTTTCTTTGTTTTCAGCGACAAAAAAAGGAGTCTCCTGCACCTTATATAGCTCGGGGAAGTTAACTGTGCAGGGTAAAGATAAAGAGGAGTTTATCTCCTTCTATTTGGAACCGGAAATTTTAAAAACTTTTTCCTTTGCCTACCCCGAAGTGAATGTAAACCTTACTCCTCGCATTGGGATTGATGAATCGGGTAAGGGGGATTTTTTTGGGCCTCTTTGTATTGCAGGTGTGCAAGCGGACGGGGCAAAAATCAAAGAATTACTTGCTATGGGGGTTAAAGATAGCAAGAGGATGACAGATAAGTCGGTTTTGGCTTTGAGCAAAAAAATTAAGGTTGTATGCCCCCACTCTATTGTGAGGATCTTTCCCCTAAAGTATAACGAGCTCTACGACAGTTTTAAAAATCTTAATATGTTACTGGCTTGGGGACATGCGATGGCTATCCAAGAGCTTGTGGAAAAAACACAATGCACCGATGTGATCGTCGATCAATTTGCAAGCGAAGATCTGGTAGAAACAGCCTTACGGCGCAAACAGATTAAAGTAAAACTCACCCAAAGGCACAGAGCTGAGGAAGACCCCGTTGTTGCTGCAGCCTCAATTTTAGCGAGGGCTGCCTTTTTGGAGGGGCTAGAATCTCTCGGAAAAGAGGTCAATAAAGAGCTCCCGAAAGGAGTATCGCCTCTGGTGATCGCCACAGGGAAAGCCTTAGTGGCTAAAGAGGGAAAAGAAGTTTTGAAAAAAGTTGCCAAACTCCATTTTAAAACCACTGCGGAGTGCCTATAATGAAACTTTTTATTGTGATCGCATTATGTTCTACATTGTATGCCAGCGATTATAGCTTTGTGACCCCCGAAAGGCATGTCCACATCGAAGGGAACTATAGACCTGTAGCGGAGGCTCATGTAAAAAAAGGGGGGCACCTCCTTTATGCAGACTCCTCCGATTCACTCTTTTTATCCCACTTTCTCAATTGCGATAATGCCCTTTCCTGGCAGCTGGGATATAACTACATGAAAATTGATTGGAATAAAAACCCCAGTTTTTCACAAACGAACTTTAATTACGCAAAGGCCTCACTTGGATACATCACGACATCTATGGAGGGATGGCGCTGGATCCTAAACGGAGGAGCCACCGTCGATGCCACCACTTTTAACTTTGGTAAATCAGGGGTCTACAGCGGTTTTTTCTGGGGGCGTTACCACTTCAATAATTGCTTAGGAGTTCATGCCGGACTCTATGGCTACGCCGGTGTGCGAAACGCCTACACCCTTCCCATTCTTGGAGTCGACTGGAGGATAGGAGAAAGATGGCAACTCAATGCGATTTTCCCCATAGATTTTTCTCTGGAATATTTCTTTGCCAAAAACTGGTCTAGCGAAATCTCTTATGCCTCTTTTGGAGGACCCTACCGTATTCCTTGGAGAACCCACAATGGTCACATCCTCGAAGTTCATTCTACAGGAGTCGAGTGGGACTTAAATTACGATTGCAACCAACGTTATAACTCAGACCCCTGCGACAAATGGTTCAACGCCAGCATAGGCCTTGGATGGAACTTCGGCGGCTGGCTCCTGATCAAAGACGAACATAACCACCACGGAAAGTACTACCACTATGATTCGGCTCCCTATGCTCAAGTGGAGGCGGCACTTAATTTTTAGGAAGATCGGGCACGCACGCGGGCACGGGCACGGGCACGAAAGAAAGAAAGGCCTGAGTTCTCTTTTTCCCTCTTTCTTTCGTGCCCGTGCCCGTGCCCGCGTGCGTGCCCGATCTCCTTCTTATTTTTAAGGGGGCGGCTCTTTGCCTAATTCATCTATTGCGGGCTGGTAGCGGAGAGCTGCAGCCTGGTTAAGGAAGTAAATAGCTGCTTCTTCGTTTTTTGGCTGGTCAAGCTGTGCGTAGCGGTGGATCAGTCCCATTTTGTGTTTTGCTTCCGGAGATCCATGCTCTGCAGCCCTTTCATAATTTGCCAAGGCTTCTGGCTTATCTACTGCCGTATTAACCCCCTCCTCAAACCATTTTGCTAATTGGTATTCTGCCTTTGCATACCCCAGATTTGCCGCATCTTGCATGTTAGCAAAGGCTAGTGCTGGGATAGTTACGTGAAGCCCAAGAAAATAATGTGCTTCAGCAAAGCTGCTACCAAAAGAAAAAACCAGGGTGTAGTATTGAGTGGCATTAAGAACGCTTTTTGTTACCCCGAGGCCATGTTCATAACACATTCCTACTTCATTTGCAGCTGAGCCAATTCCTCTCTCTGCTGCCATTTTAAAGCATTCAAAAGCCCTGCGAAGATTGGGCTCTATCCTTGATCCATCTTGTCTTGTAAAACCCGTCTTGTTACATTTCCCCAAAAAATTTGCCGCGCGTGGATGGTCTTTAAGAAGATCAGGGGGAATCATTTCGTAGTATTTACAGGCTAGTTTTAGATCTTTGGCTACCAGGATTTTTCCTTTATGACCTACGATCCCTTCTTCATAATCAATCCCTACCTGTTCCTGTGCTTGTGGTTTATCCAATCCCTGATCTACTGCCCTTTTGTAATATTCAAAGGCTTCTCTCCGATTTTTTCTCACTCCCCATCCCTCTTGATAACATAACCCAACGCAATACTGAGATGAAACATGTCCCCTATCTGCGGCCTCTTTAAAACATGCGAATGCCCGTTGCCTATCTTTGCCTACCCCTTTTCCGTCAAGATAACAACTACCAAGCTCATATAGACAGTCTAAATTTTTCTTCTCTACACCCTCTAAGTACCATTCAAAGGCGTCTTTAACGCTTTTAGAACTACGCCCAAGACCATGAAAAGCTTCTGGGACTCCTTGCTCTGCAGCCAATTTGAAAAATGTAGCGGCTTTTTCAATGTCCTTTTTTACTCCATCACCCGTAAAAAAACACTTCCCTACATAAAATTGAGCTGTAGCATTTCCTTGGTTTGCAGCCCTTTCAAGATATGCAAAACCTTCAGGAGAGTTCTTTATTACTCCGGTTCCCTCCAAGAGGCGTACCCCAACTACGAGCTGGGCAATTGACATCCCTTGATCCGCTGCTTGTTTTATGGAGGCAAAAGCAATTTTTTTGTCCGAAGAATATACTCCAATATTGTATTGTGCCATGACGCTTCCATTCTTTGCCGCTCGTTCGAAGTATACGCGGCCATATTCTTCGCTTTTTTTAATCCCGTATCCTAAGGAAAAACAAAATCCTAGTAAGTTTTCAGCAACAGCATTTCCTCCTTCGACAAACGGTTTTAATTTTTCTATCAATGCTTTCTGTGTTGTTTTTTGTGCCTTCGCTAGTTGGGTTCCAAAAAAAGGGACGATACTAGATTCATACAAAGAAGGTTTTTCTTCTAATAACATAAGATCAAAGAGCTGGGATACAATTTCATCAGGGCTGCTGGTCGCAAAGGATTTGATTATTAGATCTGTCGTCACTTTTAATAAATCTACAAT
>JABDAY010000056.1 GCA_013288895.1 Chlamydiota bacterium
GAAAAGGGTGAAAGTCTAATGAAATTGCTCGGCTAGGAAATTTTCTACTGCTTTCCAGGCGCGCTTGGCAGAAGTGGGATTGTAGAGTATTCCAGCAGCTGGGTCATTGGCAGAAGGGGTAGCAAAAGCGTGGAAAGTATTTCCATAGATGTGCGACTGCCAATCTACTTTGTTATTTTCTAGCTCTTTTTGAAAAGCATATAGTTCATCCATGGGGGAAATTGGATCATTGTAGCCATGAAGGATTAGAATTTTTGCTTTTATTGGATGGGTGGGGACATTTTTAGGAGGATCAAAATGACCGTAGATACTGATGGCTCCTTTTAGAGGAACGCCGCTTCTTGCTAGGTCAAGGGCGCAAATCCCACCAAATCCAAATCCCAAAACAACAATTTTCTCTTTATCGACATAGGGAAGGGCGCAAGCAGTTTCATATCCTTGCAGGAGCCTCTGTTGCAATAAAGCTCGATCATCAATGAAGGGTTTTTTCAGCGCGGCGTTTTCTTCTTTGGAATTTCCCAAAACCCCTTTGCCATACATATCGATTGCAAAGCCAACATATCCAAGCGAAGCTACTAATTCCGCTTTCTTGCAGATAAATTCATCTCTCCCTTTCCACGCGTGACAAAGAAGGATGAGCGGCCGTTTCTCCTTGTAGGGATGAGCCGCAAAACCCTCAAAATTTGCATACGGGACTGTTTCTTTAATCATGTTAGAAGGAGAGTTAATGCCATGGCAACCATGCCGAGGTCTTCTGTTAAGGTGACTGTAGAGAGGGGAACATCAAGGACTGTTCCCATACAAGCGCACCGCACATCAAGCCCCTGTATAAGTGCTTTGATCACTCCTACCGCGCCAGTTCCAAGAATCAGGATTGTGATGATGTAAACCGCAGTAGGTATGACAAACGCTAAATAGCAGAGCCCAAGGGTTAATTCGATGAATGGATAAATGTAGGCATAGGACCGGCTTTTTACGGCAATCAGGTCGTACATTTGGAATCCATCAGCGAAGCCTTGCAGATGAAAAATTTTGAGCATGGCAAATTGGCAGAGAAAAATCCCCATGAAGAAATGCATCCAGTTTGGGTTACTCGTTCCCACACAAAGAGCTAATGCTGCAAGTGCTGCAACTAATATAAGTGCTAGAAGGGGCCAATATTTTTTCATATTTTATTTAATAGGGTCTTGGTTAATTCAATTCTTTCGGCTTTTGTGGGTATGGAGCCATCGTCTAGCTGGATGTTAAGAGCAAAAACATAGAATTGCCCCTCTTTTTCTATCCATCCTGCGTACCATGCACCAACATTATCCCCTTCTATTGTTGTACCAGTTTTCCCAAAAAGATTCCATCCTTTGCCACATGTTTCTGTGTAAAGGATATTCTGGGTCATTTGAAGGGCATGCTCCGAGACAGGAAGTTCATGTTTTACAAGCTTTTTAAGGAAGTGAACTTGTTCCATAGGGGAGATTTTTAAAGTTGTGAGCCAAGCGCAGGCGATCCCTCCCGACATGTCTTGATTTCCGTAATTGAATTTCGCTAAATATTCATTGATCTTTTCCGCTCCAATTTTTGGAGTGAGTATTTGAGAAAACCAAAACACTGAAAGCTGTATCCAAGATTTGGGAGTTTGATCAGCTTTCTGAGAGTCCCAGAAGGTTGGTTGGTTTTCATAAGGCCACTCTGGAACATTTTCGTTGATAAGAACACCACTGTCAAATCCCATAAGACTTAAAGCTATATTAAATGAACAAGCAGGAGCCATCCTTACATTGCAATTTGGTCCTTCTTGCAGCACAATTTTATCTGCATTCACATCATAGGCTACAAAACTATATTCGCTGCTCCAAAGTGAAGAGCAAACGATGAGAAGACAAAGCATGAGTTTTTTCATAAGCTCTCCGTTGTTAGAGCAGGAAGAATGTACAAAATGCGTTGATTTTTGTATTGTACAAAAGATGAGAAGGCCTGAAATTGACAACGCACTTTTGGAATTGTATGCAAAGTATAAACCACAGAAGGGGACAAAGGTTGTTCTTCTTACTTGGGTGATTGGAGATGGGCTAGGAGATTATTCTGCGCAGCTTGAGACGGCCAAAATTTTAAGTGAAGCTATTGCTGAAATCGACATCACTCTCATAACGTTTTGCTATGAAAAGGCAAAATTACATCCCTCTAGCTTTTCTCAAGTGTTTGTTCCCTATACATCTGATCTAAAGTGGGAGAAAATAGAGTGTACGTTTTCAGATGAACTTTTAGAAATACTCCGTTCAGCTGCTTTAATTTTGCAGATTCCCACCTACTTTCCCAAAACAAAAGAGCTGCTTGAGCTCTGCCCAGGAGTAAAGCATGAGCTTGTAGGGGAAGGGGGGTGGATTAATACTCCCCACTTTCATCCAAGCACAGGGGCAAGATGCATGGGGCTTCATCCTATGGAGAAAGGGATCTTTATAAAAAAAATCCCTAAAACAGAGCTTTGTACTGATAAGCGCTCACACCTGGTTTACACCCTATATTCAGAAGGTTTTTGTAAATACATGCGTGTCTTATTAAAGTATCTTGAGAAAGACAATCAAAACATCGACATCTATTTCTTTAAACTTGGCCACCTTCTTGAGAATATCGAAAAGATCCCCTTTAAAAAATATGGGATTAAGAATGCTTTGATTTACTATAAGAAAAATGTTTGCGAACTTGCTTTTGCAAGTGTTGGAAAGACCATTCATTTTTTCCACAAAGAAAACATCCCGCAGGAAGAATTTCTCACTTTGTTAGCTCAAACAACAGATCTTGTGGGCTGTAGGGGAGATGGGTCGATTTTTGAGACAATTTCGGCAAATAAAATTCCCTTCTTTGATGTTCCTGAGCACCAGAAAAAATTTCTAAAAAATGTAATTCACCTTGCAGAGGAGAACAAATTGCGCCGGGCCGTTAAATATCTAAAATCAGATCATCCTGAAAAAATGGGAAAAATGCTCCAGTCGGCAAAACTCACAGAGGAAATTAAGACTCTCAATCAAATCATTAGAGAAAAGCACTCGGTAAATCCCATTCTCATCAATTTAACTCTTAGGGCTCTTTACCACTATAAGCATCCTAACCTTGCCCTATTAGAAAGTGTCGTCCTAGACAGTGACGCCCCTTCTCATGAGGTCTTGGCAGAAATCAAACATTCGCTTATCCTTCCATAAATGGATATTGCATTAGGTGGAGAAACGTTTTCATGGTGGCTACTGCATTTTGGAAGCGTGGCTTTATTTTGTTTTTTGATGCTTGGAATATTGGCCCTTCCCATCCCTGAAGAGACTTTAATGGTCATAGCTGGGGCGATGATGCACGAGGGTAGGCTCATTATTTTATGGACAATCGTGGCGGCGTATGCTGGTAGTATGTGTGGTATTTCCATGAGCTATCTATTGGGGAGGACTGCAAGCCGTTTTGTCTTAAGCAAAAGTTCCCGTTGGATAGGAATAAAGAAAAAACATCTAGATAAAGGGCACGCCTGGTTTGAAAAATATGGAACTTGGACACTTTTTTTTGGTTACTTTATTCCAGGCGTTCGCCATTTTACCGGCATCATTGCTGGAGTTGCAAAGCTTGAATATAAACGGTTTGCTATCTTTGCTTATAGCGGAGCGATTGTCTGGGCAACTGTCTTTCTAGCAATTGGCTATTTATTTGGCGCCTACTTTTTCACAGCCCTGAAAAACATCGAAATCGACACCGACGATATCCTCTCCCTCCTTCTTCTCGCAGCAATCTGCGTCCTCATCTTCTACACCAGAAAGAAAAAATAGTACAGTGGACGCGCCACCGTCCATGGCGCGTCCACTTGCCCACTTTTGATTAAATGTGTTGATCTTATTTAAAATAATTTTTATATATTATCTCAGGTGGACTGGTGAAAAAGTATATACTGCTACTGCTTCCATGCATTCTTGTGGCGAAAGAGCCTTTGCTTTGCTTTGGAGCTGGGGACAATAATCTCACTGGTACCCATAAAAAATGGCTTTTTCAAGCGGAATATAGATTTAGCCCCCCGGTTTATGACTTGCGGCCTCAGGTGGGCATTTTTATGACAACGCAACTAGCGACATTCATTTATGGAGGAGTAGGTTATGATTTTATCTTATGGGATAGGATTGTGATTACTCCGAGTTTTTCACCAGGTTGGTACATTAGAGGAAACGGAAAAAACCTGGGTTTCCCTATCGAATTTCGCTCTGCGCTTGAATGTGCTTTTCAATTTAAAAAGGGGGCTAGGCTAGGGCTTGCCATTTCCCATCTTTCTAACGCCCACCTTTCACACAGAAATCCAGGAGTGAACACTCTTGTTCTATCAATTGAGGTACCACTATGTTTCGAAGATTAATTTTTCTATGCTTCACTTTTGCCTTTGCGGTTCTTTCTGGGGCTGAGTTGCAAGATGACATCAATAGGGGAGCGATCATTCTGCAAGAATTTCCCCAAGGCGCTTTTAAAGATGCGCAAGGCATCGCGCTACTCCGAGTGGTCAAAGGGGGATTTTTAATTAGCGGCCGTGGGGGAAGAGGGCTTATCATTGCCAAAACAGCGGACGGCTGGTCTGCTCCCTCAGCCATTGCAATAGGCGGCGCAGGGATTGGTCCTCAGGTAGGGGCTGAGGTCACTGATTTTGTGATGGTGCTGAATACCAAAGAAGCTGTCGATTCCTTTGCCAAAGGGGGAAAGCTATCCCTTGGTTACGATCTTAGTGTCGCAGCAGGGTCTTATGGAAAAACAGAAGGAGGGGAGATTGCGCACCAGCCCGCTGTTTACACATATAGCAGAACGGAAGGGGTCTTTGCAGGAATTGCCTTAGAAGGAACAATGATTGTGGAAAGAAAAAAGGCCAATGCAGCGTTTTATAAAAAAATTGTCACCGCAGGTGAAATTTTATCTGGCAAGGTCCCAAGGCCGGAAAGCGCACATCTTCTTTATCAGCGGCTGGAAGAAAAAATGGTTCCAAAAACTTCTGGGTTTTTCTCCCACAACATGATTATCGGAGCCATCGTTGCTGCTCTTCTCCTCATTGTTTTAGGGGTGATCTACCTCTTTCGCAGAAGATAAGAGAAGATCGGGCACGCACGCGGGCACGGGCACGGGCACGAAAGAAAGAGGGAAGAAAAGAACTTAGGTCCTTCTTTCTTTCGTGCCCGTGCCCGCGTGCGTGCCCGATCTTCTCTTAATCTTAAAAGGGGGAAGTTGTTTTTTACAACAGTCTTGATATGACTCCTGAATCAAAATCGATCTCTATTTCCATATATTCCCTTAAACGGTCCATGTTGAAACCGTCGTTAGCCTTGTTTTGGTTTTGTAAAAAACTCTTGTTTATACTACAAATTTGACTTTGTTCACCAAAACGTGTACGATAATGAAAAAGCGAGATTTAGAACAAGAACTTGGCCGTTTGGGCTGGTGGTTGAAAAGGGAAGGAGGAAACCATGAGATTTGGACAAATGGTGAGGATACTGAATCTGTTCCTCGACATAGAGAAATAAACGAACTCTTGGCTAAGAAGATAATCCGAGTAGCTAGAGATAACCCTCCAAAGAAAAAATAATAGGGAGTAGTAAGATGTTAGGACTAGAAGGAAAAGTTTGGAAAGATCCAAATAGTTCATCTTGGCTTATTGAAATCTCTTTTCTAGGTGTAATGACTCAAGGAAGAACTAGAAAGGAAGCTTTGGAAATGATTAAAGATGCTGTGATGGAACTTTTAAAAGACTCTTACGAAGATGTGTTGGATAAAAAATTTCAGCTGACCGTTACCCTTTATGAAGATGGCGTAATCGGTTTGGGAGCTTCTGATGAAAAACTCCTTTTCGCTCTTGGGTTAAAAAGGCAACGTTTACGTAGTGGTTTAACTATTCGGGATGTGTCGAGAAGATTAAAGTCGAAATCTCCTAACGCATATGCGCGATATGAAAGAGCTCAAGCAAAACCCAGCTTTGAAAAATATGCAGAGCTTCTCCATGCAGCAAATCCTGCCCGAAGACCCCTCCTGCTAAGCTAATAATAGGTAAAATAAATAAGTATATTAGGCCTCTTGCTGTATCTAGGTTAAGTTGCGCGTGCAGCTTCTAATTTTTCCAATCAGGGTGATTTATGGGTTGTGGCGAAATCATGGATGTGCTGTCTGCGCTCATAATTTTTTCCTTAAAATAGTTTTTTATTATGTATATTTTATCATAAATAAGGATTATGTTCATCTCTAAAAATATAAAGCACTATAAATTAAACAATTTAATATAAACGCTTGCGATTTTGCGTCTTTGCGTTTATACTACACAGAATTATGCCTATAAAGTCACGTCTTGGAAAAAAAATGGACCTTCAGGTCCAGCGCTTGGGGATCAATGGGGAAGGGGTGAGCCAGTGGTATGGCTGCACGATCTTTGTAGATGGCGCTTTGCCTGGGGAAAAAGTCGAGGCGTCTCTGTATGAAAAACACTCCACTTATGGGCGCGCGTGGGTAGTAAAGCAGGAAACGAAGTCTCCTCATAGAGTTGAACCTGTATGCCCCCTTTTTGGCAGGTGTGGCGGTTGTCAGCTCATGCATTTGGAATATTCTGAACAATTAAACGCTAAAAGGCAGAGGGTAATTGATGCCCTTGAGAGGATTGGAAAGTTTAAGGGGATAGAGGTACAACCTTGCATCGCTTCTCCCCAGCCGCTTGCTTACCGCAACAAAATACAGCTTCCAGTGAGTCCTAGTGGGGCTTTAGGGTTATATGCGCGTAATACCCACGACCTGATTGAAATAGAAAAATGCTATATCCATTGTTCTTTAGGAGAAAAGGCCTTCGGGCATATACAAAAAATCATCAAAAATTCAGACGTTAGAGGCTTGCGACATGTTCTTATCAAAACTGCTGTGAATACGAATCAAGTCCTTGTGGTTCTTATTACAAGCTCTGATGTCGACCTTCTTCCAATGGCTCAAAAAATCAAAGACTCGATGCCTGAAATTAAAGGGGTGGTGCAAAACATTAACTCCTCAGGTGACAACACCGTGCTGGGAGAAAAATACATCACTGTTATTGGGAGGGACAGCATTGAAGAGAAACTTTGTGGACTTATCTTTAAAGTTTCTCCCGTCTCCTTTTTTCAAGTTAATCCACCTCAGGCAGAGCAACTCTACCAAACTGTTTTAAAGCTTGCAAATTTGCAAGGGGATGAAACGGTATTAGATGCTTATTGCGGCGTGGGAACCCTATCCCTTCTTTTGGCAAAACATGCCGGCAAAGTTGTTGGAATAGAATGTGTGAAAGAGGCTATAGAAGACGCCAAAGAAAATGCCCTACGCAATAAAATAGAAAATGTAGAATTTATATGCAGTGAAGTAGAAAGTTCCCCACTTCCGTCTGCTGACCTAGTCGTCCTTAACCCTCCCCGGAAGGGATGTGAGAGAAGCGTCCTGGAAAAACTCAGCGTTAAAAAAATTATCTATGTCTCTTGTGATCCTGCAACACTAGCCAGAGACCTTTCTATTCTGTCAAATTACAAGATAGAATCTGTCCAACCCTTCGACATGTTCCCCCAAACCGCCCACGTTGAAACCGTCGTCAGCTTAGCAAGGCAAGATTAACAGACTTGGAGGTTGAATGCCGAATTTCATCTGCGCAGAGTGAAGAGCAGAGACGCAGAGGTCGCTGAGGAAGAGGGAAATGCTGGAGGTTTAAAGCGTGAAGGGATCATTGCCTCTTTTGAGCGAAGCTCTACGCCGTAGCGAAAAAGAAAGTTTTAAGAAAGCAAGGTAATCATCGT
>JABDAY010000057.1:0-4726 GCA_013288895.1 Chlamydiota bacterium
CCTCAAAAAGTTCTTTTGGGGCTTCGATGTCTGTCGGAATGTAGCCTATGGGTGTCTCGCGGGCATTATCACTTCCGTCGATCCGCTCAAAGCACCATTTAAGCACGCGGATGTTTTCACCGAAGCCAGGCCATAAGAATTTCCCGTCTCCACCTTTGCGGAACCAGTTAACGTGAAAAATTTTTGGCATATTGGGCCTCCCCTCTCCCATCTTTAGCCAATGAGCAAAATAATCCCCCATGTTGTAGCCGCAAAAGGGAAGCATTGCAAAAGGGTCGTGGCGGAGCTTACCTTCTGCACCCTGGGCCGCAGAAGTTGTTTCAGATGAGACGCTCGTTCCCAGGAAAGTGCCGTGCTGCCAGTTAAATGATTGAAAAACGAGGGGAACGGTTGTGGCTCTTCTCCCCCCAAAGATAATGCCGGAGATGGGAACTCCTTCGGGGTTTTCCCAATTGGGGTCAATGATAGGACATTGGTTTGCAGGAACGGTAAAACGGGCATTGGAATGAGCGGCTTTGGTTCCAAGGACCCAAGGCTCCCCCTGCCAGTTTATTAAACCTTTGGGCGGCGCGTCTGACATCCCTTCCCACCAGACATCTTTGTCAGGCGTGAGGGCAACGTTTGTGAAGATGGTGTTTTTAGCAATAGTCTTCATCATATTGCCGTTTGATTCCTCATTGGTTCCCGGCGCCACTCCAAAAAAGCCAGCTTCTGGATTAATAGCCCGCAGGCTCCCATCTTTACCAAAACGGATCCAGGCAATATCGTCTCCAACAGTTTCTACTCTCCAACCTGGAAGGGTAGAAGTGATCATGGCGAGGTTTGTTTTACCGCATTGACTGGGGAAAGCTGCGACGAAATATTTTCTTTTTCCTTCAGGATTAATAAGCGCTAGGATCAGCATGTGTTCTGCCATCCAGAGCTCATCTCGAGCCATAACAGATGCGATACGGAGTGCAAAGGACTTTTTGCCAAGTAATGCGTTTCCTCCATAGCCGCTTCCAAAAGACCAAATAGCTCTTTCCTCAGGAAAATGAACAATATATTTGTTTTTAGGATTGCAAGGCCAAGCCACGTCATCTGCTTTGTTTACAATTGGTACACCTACCGAATGCAAACCAGGAACAAAATTGTCAAGAGGTAGATCTTTGGAGACTTTTGTCATGAGATGCATATTGACAACGACATAAGGAGAATCGGTGATCTCCACCCCAATTTTACTGCCGGGTGATCCTACAGGCCCCATACAGTAGGGAATAACATAGAGTGTTCTTCCCTTCATGCATCCTTTGAAAAGGGAGAGGAGAATTTTTTTCATCTCATTGGGATCTTTCCAATTATTTGTAGGACCGGCATCTTCTGGAGATTTTGAACAGATATAGGTGGCTTCTTCCACACGCGCCACGTCATCAAGGGTAGAATGGCACCAAAAGCTATTCGGGCGTTTTAGCTTAACGAATGTCCCCTTCTGGACCATCTCCTCGCAGAGTCTCTCATATTCTTCGGGAGAACCATCACAATAATATACGCTGTCCGGCTGGCAAAGATCCGCAACCTCTTGGACCCACTTTTGTAACTTTTCATTCTTCATAGCTTTTAAGAGGAAGATCGGGCACGCACGCGGGCACGGACACGGGCACGAAAGAAAGAAAAACTTAAGCCTTCTTCTCTTTCCGGATTTCGTGCCCGTGCCCGTGCCCGCGTGCGTGCCCGATCTTCCTCTTCCCTTCTTCTTACATTAACCCTTTTCTCTTCTTAAACTTATCAAGGTATTCCAAAGCTTTCCCTGTTCCCATGCAGACTGCGAGAAGGGGGTTGGGCGCGACGATAACGGGAAGACCTGATTCTTTGATGAGCGCTTTGTCAAGCCCCTTAATAAGCGCGCCACCGCCTGCTAATACCATCCCTCTTTCAACGAGGTCGGCTGCAAGTTCAGGAGGGCATTTTTCGAGGGTTAGTTTGACAGCTTCGATAATTTGTTGGATAGGTTCGGCAAGACATTCCCTAATCTCTACTGAGTTAATCCGTTTGGTTACGGGAAGGCCTGCTACTTGATCCCTCCCTCTGACTTCCATTTCAAGTTCGTTGTCGCCAAGGGGGTAGGCAGAGCCAATGGAGATTTTAATTTCTTCAGCAGTTCTTGGGCCGATCATGAGATTGTAAGTACGCCTCATGTAGTTCACAATACATTCATCAAACTCATCACCAGCTATACGGAGAGATCTAGATTCTACGATGCCACCAAGTGAAATGATCGCAATTTCTGTGGTACCGCCGCCGACGTCGATGATCATATTGGCAGATGGTTCGTGCACGGGCAGGTCAACTCCAATGGCTGCTGCCATGGGTTCTTCGATAAGGATCACTTCTTGCGCTCCTGCACGGAGGGCGGAATCTTCTACCGCTCTTTTTTCTACGCCGGTAATTCCAGAGGGGACAGCAATGAGAATTTTCGGGCGGAAGAGGCTCCGGGTAGGGGTCACCCTTTTAATTAATGCTTTTAACATCCCTTCTGCAATTTCAAAGTCGGCAATAACCCCATCTTTCATGGGGCGCACAGCATGGATTTTACGCGGTGTTTTGCCAAGCATAGCTTTGGCTTTATGGCCAACTGCTAAGACTTCATTTGTTGTGGAATCTACGGCAACAACGGAGGGTTCTGCGAGAACAATCCCCTTTCCCCTAACATATACCAGGGTGTTTGCGGTTCCTAGGTCTATCCCAATGTCGCTTGAAAGGATACCGGATACCTTTCCCCATTTTTCAAATGCAGCCGCTCCAAATTTTTTTATTTGCTGGCTAAAAGTGTCTGTTTTTTTGCTCATAGTTACATAGTTTTTAAGTTTTCAAAAGCTCGAGAACTTCTTCCCAAGTTAATTTAGTAATCGCTTCATCATCGCAACTTACCACTTTCTTGACCAATCCTTTTTTCCTATTTTGCATCTCGGCAATTTTTTCTTCGATTGTTCCAAGTGTAATTAATTTGTAAGCAGAGACTGAATTCTTTTGACCGAGACGATGGACCCGATCCGTTGCTTGGCTCTCTACAGCAGGGTTCCACCACATATCGTAATGGATCACGGTATCTGCGCCCACAAGGTTCAATCCTGTGCCGCCAGCTTTTAGAGAAACGAGGAATACAGGGATTGTAGCGTCTTCATTAAAATGTTTAACAACTTCTAGCCTGTTTTTAGTGGAACCGTCGAGATACAGGAACCGGATCCCTTTTTGTTCCAAATCAGAGCGCATGATTTGGAGCATACGCGTGTATTGGCTAAAAATGACGGTTTTGTGTTTTCCTTCGACAAGTGTTTGTAAAAGCTCGAGAAGCATGTCGTATTTTGCGGAATCGCCGCTCTCAGCTTTTTCTTTAGCAAAGATCGCAGGATGGCAGCAAATCTGTTTTAAGCGTGTGAGAGTTGCAAGTACGTGGATCTGCACTCTATCGAAGCCCTCTTTTTTCACAAGCTTGACAAGCGCATCCCTGGCAGAGTCTGCATAGGATTTGTATAGCTCCATCTGCAGCTCGCTAAGCTGACAGTGGTAGACTATCTCTGATACAGGAGGAAGATCTTGAAGCACGTCGGCTTTCATGCGGCGCATGATAAACGGAGCGATCTTCTTGCGTAGATATTCAAGATTTTTTGTCAGAGCTGCCCCTGAAGTACGGACATATTTCTCAACAAATCTATCATAGGTGCTCAAGAAGCCTGGCATAAGGAAGTCAAAAAGGCTCCAGAGTTCATCCAAAGAATTTTCGATAGGCGTACCCGAGAGAATAAGGCGGTATTCTGATTGGACCATCTTCACTGACTTGGCGTTGCGCGTTCCCCGGTTTTTAATATGTTGCGCTTCGTCGAGAACCAAATAAGAGAAAACAATGGCTTTATAATTGTCTAAATCTTTTTGTAAAAGGGTATAGGAAGTGACGATCACGTCATAAGCTGCTGCATTATCAATCAATTTCTTACGATTAGTCGGGACCCCATCTACAACCAAAACTTTTAATTTAGGGTTAAACTTTGAACACTCCTCTTTCCAGTTATAGAGAAGAGAAGTAGGGCAGACAATTAAAGAGGGGGCTTTATTTTTAACTCTGTTTTGAGTGATGGCAACAATGGCTTGAAGTGTTTTTCCAAGACCCATATCATCTGCTAAAATTCCATTGAGGAACATGAGACGGAGACGCTCAAGCCAATTAATCCCATCTGTCTGATAAGCGCGGAGCGTTGCATTGATCTCTTTGGGCACAGGAGTGAAAGTGAGATTTTTTTCTCCGAGCATCTGCTTTCTGATCTCAGAAAGTTTATCCGAGATCGAAAATTCAATGGGCAGCCCTTCAAAGTTGCTGGCATCGATATTGGCAAGGCTCCACAAGGGGCGCTCAAGTTTATGATCATCTAAAACAGTGATCCCCAGCTCATCAAACACTTGCACAATGGCAGAAATTCTATCTAAATCTAAAACGAGAATTTTACCGAGTTTGTCTGATACCTTTTTTATTTTTTTGACAGAATCGAGTTCGATAAAAGCTCTTTTAGAAGCAACGCATTCCCAGAGGTGGTCCATTCTGACACCTTTTAGTGCGCCATCGACTTGGAGCTCAATCTCGTACATATCAATTCGCGCGGTAGGTGTCAGATTAAGCTTGAACTGGGTTTGATCGTAAATAAATTGATTGATAATGCAGCAGCTTATGACGTGATCGTCACTTCCTATACCCTTT
>JABDAY010000057.1:4736-7729 GCA_013288895.1 Chlamydiota bacterium
AGGGATGATATCTGTCATAAACTCGACTATTTTCTTCTCTGATTTTACAACATAGACTCCAAGTTCCGGGTTATATTGGAAATCTTGAAAGAGATCTTCGATAATTTTTCTTTCTTCAACAAGATTGCGCGCTAAAATACCCTGATCCTGCACGAAGGAAGAAACATCTTTATAACTTAGCTTCGAAGCTGCAGCAGGGATTTCACTTCCGTCGTAGTTAAAATGCAAAACAGCATCGAGCTCCCCGTCCAAATATGTCAGTTCGCAGTTAGCAGTCACAGTGCCGACAAAGGGGAGGGTCACAAAATGCTCAATCACATGTTGATTCGTCACTTCGGCAAAGCGGGAAATTTCTGGAAGAGCATTTTCGACAAAGCTTCCCAAAAGGGGTTCTGGAATGGTCATATCGCGAATCGCCTTTAGATTGCGCAAATGGATGCGGGTGATCTGCTCGGGAAAACGGTAATAGGTTCCTTTGAAAATCATCCCAGGTCTTGCACATTCAAAAAATCTTCCCCCATCCACTTCAACCGGCTGCTGATCGAGTACAATCATCGGCTTAAAGAGCATTTTCGAAACAGGGGGTTTCATATATTCAAGGGCAAAGCGCAAGACAGCTGGATGAGAAGAAAATTTTAAAGGGGTCTCAAGGCTCCCCTCATAAAAACCTGGAAGCTGAGGAAGGTCTTCATCCGTGCCAAAAACAGCTGATGCAGATGCCTTTTCAAACGCATGGGCCAAGATCACTCCAAAAGATTCCATCTCAATTTGTGCGACGCGCAAACCTCTTTCTGTATTGGGATTGTCCTGAAAGCGGAGATGATCCATAAACATTTTTATAATCTCTCTTTGTTCGCTATTAAACGATTCCAAAGAAAAACAATATTTTCTCCCCCCCATATATATCTGCTCATTATAGCGAAGAGAGCCAAAAAATTCTTTGCTGTTCGGGATATATAGAGGTTTGGATCTGTAGGGAAGGCGCAGAGCAAATTGAACCTCGACCATCCCCTTACTTTCTCCATCTTGCACAGGGGGAAGGGCAAACACGAGAACAAATTCCGCCTTATCGATTTCAAACTTTTCCTGCGGCCTAAAAAACGAGGAGGTAGAAAGTAGATGGGAAGCCGCCACATACTCTTGCAAAAGTTGTTTTTGATAAAGCTCTTCCTGCTTTTGAAAAACTTTACTCTCGGCCACTTTGATTTTTTCTAAAAGCTCTTCCTTTTTTTCCTTGTCCACGGCACTCGAAGCTTTGATTTCCTCGAGGTCGTTCTCCTTAGAGTAAGCTACAAGGATCTTATCAATATTATTTTCTATATAAAAGATCAGGGCCGCCAAATGCTGGCAGTCGTAATTGTAGGGGCAGTCACAATCAGAATCGATCGCCTCACACTCGATCCTATCGATCTCAATTTCGCTCTCATAAGTATTGTCAAACTGACCTTTAATTTTACCGCTTACCTTAATAACTTTATGATCTAGTTGGATCAATTTAGCGCTAATTACCTTCTTATCATCGAAAAGGTCTTTCCCCTCTTTAATAATAGATGAGGGGAAATCCTGCTTAAGCTTACGAAAATTTAGCATACTCAATCTCTATCCGTTTAGTAAAATCCCTTGTACCCTTTTTTTGAAAGCCACGCAAGAAAAAACGCAAAACGCAAAACAAAAAACGCAAAATAGAAGAAGATCGGGCACGCACGCGGGCACGAAATCCGGAAAGAAAAGAAGCCTTAAGTTTTTCTTTCTTTCGTGCCCGTGCCCGTGCCCGCGTGCGTGCCCGATCTTCTTCTTTCTTCTTGTTCTAAAATGTTCCCCTTTCATATACTTTAGCCTTTAGCTTTGCGGGTGTAGCTCAGTGGTAGAGCATCACGTTGCCAACGTGAGGGTCGTGAGTTCGAGCCTCATCACCCGCTATTCTTAAATTTTTACTTAGGGGAGCCATGCAGACAGAACAGCAAACAGAATATAAAAGCGAAGTAGTCAGTGTTTCTGTAAAACGAAAGCCTGCCTGTATGATTGAATTGGAAGTTCAGGCAACGCCTAAACTTGTACAAAAAGCAAGACGAGATGCCATTAAGTCTGTAGCAAAAGGGGTGACCCTCCCCGGTTTTAGAAAAGGGAAAGCCCCCGATGAGCTCGTATTAAAAAAACATCCTGAATCTGTAGATAAAAAATGGCAGGAAGTGATTGCCCATTTATCCTTTCAAGAAAGTGAAAAATTAATACGCCTCCCACTTTTGACAAAAGAAACAAAAATTGTTTTTAAAATGCATTCCCATTCTTATACTGATGGCGCATCGCTTACCTTATCTTTTGAAACAGAGCCTGAAATCCCCACCATCGATCCTAAAACAGTCCAATTAAAAGAGGTCAAAAGACCTGAAGTTAACGAAGAAAAAGTAGATGAGACAATCAGACAAACACAGTTATTCTTCGCTTCCTGGAAAACGATCACCGACCATCCTGCAAAAGAGGGAGACTTTGTCCTTTTAGATGTCACAGTCCTTGAAGACCACTCTAAGCTTTTTGCAGATACCCGCTTTGAAATCACAGAAAAATCTATGGCTGAATGGATGAGAAATCTAGTCGTCGGTCTAAAACCCGGCGAGTCAGCAGACGGGATCAGCACGCCAGATGAGGGTCTTACCGAAAAAGAAAAAGAAGCTTATAAAGACAAAAAAGTCAGGATCACCTTAAAAGCCATTGAATCTGCTGAAATGCCCCCATTAGATGATGAGTTTGCCAAAAAACTTGGGGTAGAAAATGTCGCTGACTTGAAAGTTCAAATTAACAATCTCCTTAATAAACAAGCGGACGATCATGTTAAAGAGTATTTAAGAGAACAGGTAGGCGATGCACTTTTAGAGCAATACGCATTTGATTTGCCAAAATCTCTTATCGATAAAGAGGCAAATTTCCGCCTGCGCGGGCTTCTGCAAGACCCTCAATTCCAAAAACATTGGGACGCCATTCCCACTGATGAGAGA
>JABDAY010000058.1 GCA_013288895.1 Chlamydiota bacterium
AAGTATAATGTATCTATTTGTGCTGTTTTTCACAATGAGGCGAAATTTCTAAAAGAATGGATTGAATACCATCGCCTTATTGGTGTGGATCATTTTTATTTGTACGATAACAGAAGCTCTGATCGTTACAGTCAAATCTTAACGCAGTATGTTAAAAAAGGCATTGTTACTTTAATTGAATGGCCCGGAACCTTGGAAAAACAGGAAGAAAAAGAATTCTTGTGGGTTTTAGGTACTCAAATTCCTGCTTATGAAAATGCAGCAAAAATACAAGCAGCAAAAGAAACACGGTGGCTTGTTTTTCTTAATGTTGATGAATTTCTACTTCCTAAAAAAGAGAATCTGGATGAGTTTTTAAAAAAATATCAAGATTATCCCGGAATCGTTTTGCAACAAGAATATTTTGACAGTTCAAGTGCGCAGCCAAGCAAAAGTTTGGTGATTGAAACAGTAGAAATGGTATCAAGGCCTTCTATTAACATTCAAAAAGTTGTCGAAAAGACAATTTTTAGACCATCTCTTTGCACTTCTTTTACATGGCCTCCTTACAAATGTCTCTTCAAAGAAGATCAAACTCCCATTAAGATAAGTAAGAAAGAAATGTGCATTAATCATTATATCAATCGGAATAACATAGAGGCTTTATTTGGAAAGCGCAAAGAAAGATTGTCTATAGATAGCTATTTTCTTACAGAAAAAGAGTGTCTACATTTTTTAGAAGAGGGGTTCGAGATTGAAGATCAAGAGTGTTCCATCCACCGTTTTATCCCAGAGCTTCTTAGAGCTTTATAGTAACCTGAAGACGGTGATATAAGCTGCTACTGTGCTTGTATCGCCTCCGGCAGAACCAACTAATACCGATCCGGATAAAGCCATGTTAAATATTCCCAGAGAATCGCCAGCGTTTAGTGCTTTTACAAAGGTGAGGTTCATGGTTTGTACGCGCATCGTAGCTGAAGCCCCAATGCCCAACAATCCTCCGGAAGCTGTAATTGTATAGGAGGTGCCAATTCTTTGAAATTGTGAGGGTGCAGCAGGCGCACTTCCATTGGTTCCATTGACAATGAGGGCAAAATCATAATTCACGGTTTGAGGCGTTCCTGCAATGCTTGATGCAGTAGTCGTGGCAGGCATATATCCAAATGTAATTTGATACGTTCCGGCATTTGTAACCACTAGCTGATTATTTGATAGTGTTACGCTAGCAGAGTTGTCCGGAGCAGCGGCTACCGTTGCGCCCGCCGCGGCAAAAGCGTTAAACACATTATTATTTCCCGATCCCCCATCGACTGTAACACTTGTATCGCCATAAGCATAAATCATTCCAAAATCTCCAATTGTTCCTGCCGGTCCCGTTGGGCCAGTGGGACCTGTGGGACCTGTCGGTCCAGTAGATCCATCTGTTCCCGCAGTTCCCGTTGGACCAGTAGGACCAGTAGGACCTGTCGCGCCTGTGGATCCGGTGGGACCTGTTGGTCCAGTAGATCCATCTGTTCCTGCAGTCCCCGTGGGACCAGTAGGACCAGTAGGACCAGTAGGACCTGTTGCGCCTGTAGGCCCGGTGGGACCTGTTGGTCCAGTAGACCCATCTGTTCCCGCAGTTCCCGTTGGACCAGTAGGACCTGTTGCGCCTGTAGGCCCGGTGGGACCTGTTGGTCCAGTAGACCCATCTGTTCCTGCCGTTCCTGTAGGCCCGGTCGGACCTGTTGGTCCTGGTAGGCCTCCCCCTGGTCCCGTGGGTCCAATGGGACCTGTCGGTCCCGTTACCCCTGGCGGCCCCTTTGGTCCTTGGGGACCGCGAGGGGTACAATTTTCCGAATCGGGGAGTTGCAAGTGATTATCCCAAGCATTTACAGAGAGGGGGAAAACAACCAGCAAAAGTGAAAAAAATAATCGCAAGGTCATAAGAAAACTATAAGTAAATATATAGTTAAAATCCAAGACTTAGGGAGAAAAATCCTCCATCCAAACAGAGATCTCCATCATTGTCTCCAATTTGATTGGCGTCAAAAACTTCATGGTGTTCTAATCCTAATTCGAACTGGATTTTATTGTTATTGCAAAAAACATGTTTAAAACGGATGCCCAAAAAGGCATCATCAAAAGCCAAGCAGGAGCGAAAACGATGCTCGCTTAAATAAGTTGTCTGAGAAGTTGAAGTAAAGGTAAAATCTTTGGAGCCAGTATTGAAATAGCCATAAAGAAGGCCGACGTCCAGGCCGACAAATAAACCCAAATAACTCCGCCAAAGCCACTCAACTTCTCCCCCAATAAAAGGGCCAATCCCCGTGCAGGTTTGTTCACTATTGCTCGTTAATGTAGAAAGTATGACCTCTTCTGAAGAGATCAATGTTGAGATAAAATTTTCTCTAAGTTTTTGTTCCACATGTTCACCGCGGACTCCTCCATACGGAAAGACATTAAAATAACTGTTCAGACAAAATTCATAACCCAAAAGCAAATCGAGTGTGTCATAATGTAAATGCCAATGAAGATCGTTTGTATCGCTTCCATGAGTTATGAGATGACTATTAAAATGCATCCACGAAAGAGCAAGATCCCATCCACAATCCATTTCTAATCCAAAGGAAGCGCGAAATCCAAAGTCCCAATCATAATCAAAATGTTCATCATTTTCGATGACGACAGAGGTTAAGTTACCTTGAGCATCTACATTATCAATAACAGTGGAACCCTCGCAACCACACAAAAATCCATTTTCCGTAGCAGTTAAATAGAGTAAATCTCCTCTAATCATAAAACGGTAAGGGCAGCAATAGGGCAGAAGTGTGTGCTCACAGTAGTCACAGGTGGATATTTTTGAGGAATAAGGATCAGAAATGTCAGCATCGTCTTCTTGCTTCTGGAAAGCAAACACAAATTCTGGAAACAACTTTTTTCCAAAAAAGAAAAATGCAAGGATAAGCAATGCCACAATCAGGCAAACGACCGAACGTATCCATGTGCACATGGCCTGCATAATACCCCTTAAATGCCCTTATTAAAGGGTTAAATGAGGGTTGTCAAATAAATATTTAAATCGACCGAGATAGTTCCGCAAGAGGATAGGTTTTATTTATAAGAACTTGGGCATGCAGACTCTCTGGCAAATCCATCTCAAGAAGCGTATTGCAAAGCTCAAGAGATTCCTGGTACTGGCCGACATAATAGGCGCAAATAGAGAGTTCAAAAAAAAGCCCGTATCGTTTAATCCAATCTTCATTGAATAGGGCATCTTTTTTAGAAGGTTCAGGTATTTGAAAATAGGTTTTAATCAACTCATAGGCTTTTGTATGACTGTCTATAGTATTGTAAAATCTGGCCAAATAATATACAGCCTCACACCGATAAAGGCGAAATGCGTGTGCATCTTTATAGGCTTCAATGACAAGTGGATTTGGTAGTCCTAAATCACGCAAAATGTGGCCAATTTGCAATTTCGACCAAAACACCTCTTCTTCCCACCCTCCGCGCTGAGCACGATCTTGATACCACTGCAGTGCTTTTCCTTTTTCTCCTGCATCACGATAGCTTTCTGCTAAATAAAAAGCGTACCTAGAATTTTTAGGCTCATTTTTTAACCCCTCTTCTAATAAGGAGATGTTGACCATAAATTTTTCCGGGCCTGAGCGGGCTCCATCATCACAACTTACGTAGCGCACATGATCTAAAATAGCGCTTGTATAAGGCTGTGCACAATCTAGATATTCATGTGTAACGCCTGTCCACTTAAACGGTAAGTTGCCTCTTGCCAGCTGTGGTTTTTTGTAGGAAAAATCCTTTGTGCCGCTCCACATTATGTAGACATCATGTATTAATTCCGGAAAAGACTTCTTTTCATCGAACTCCAAAATATCATCAGCATCGATGAAAAGAATGTAATCCCCTTTTCCCTTGGCCAAATCAAAAGCCTCGGAGCGATTTTCTCCAAAATTTTTCCACGGTTTTTCATAAAGCTCACCCGGAATGTCCTTCATGTACTCTTTTATCATCGTCTGCGTTCCATCTGTAGATCCTGTGTCAACAATTACCCAGTAATCAATTACAGGTTTTACAGAATCTAAGCATCTTTTAATGACTCTTGTTTCATTTTTTACGATCATGTTCAAACAAATTGTCTGTTTTGCTTGGGACAATATTGGGAATAGGATTGCAATAAAAACTAGGACCCTTACCATAAAACCTCTATTTTTCGAAGCGGTCGAGGAAGAGGGTTTTGCTAGGCTCGAGGGTGAGGGTGGCGGGTGTGGTGAGGGTTTTGCCATTAAGGCGGAACCGTTTGATCGGTTTTTGGAGGATGAGTTTTTTTGGTGGCGAAAGAAGAGGGGCGGATGATCGCTCTTCGGAGGAGTTTTTTTGTCCATTCGATGTCGATAGTTTCTGTGAGGAAGCGGCCTGAGTGGAATTCTGGAGGGAGTTTAGGGAGGAGGGAGATTGTGTCATCAGTTTCTTGGAGAAAGAGGGCGCGGATGAGGCGGCCGCTTTCTTTGAAGAAAGAGAGGTCAGCCGCGATGGGGGCGAGGCCTTGATAGTCGTCATCGAAAAGGCGGGGGGATAGGATGCCGCGGAAACCTGCATTAAAAAGATTGAGGAAGGCGGGGACAACTTCTGTTTTATCACAGTGGGCGCAGGTTTCGATGAGAGTGCCCGCTGTGGGTTTGTAGGGGGTTTCGGGCTGCAGGGAAGCTAGGCGAAGCCAAATGGGAAGAATCTCGGTGAGGTCTTGGCGACGCTTCACTAAGTCCCAATCTTGCGCTTTGCTATTGCCGAGGGAGAGGCGCTCTTTGCAATGCATGACAAAAGGGATGGAGTGGCGGAATTTTCCACTTATGATTTTGATCTCTCCCCTTTCTAAATTGAGCTCCACCATGAAATTTTTAACAGGGCCTTTCACATCAAACAAGGTTTCTTTGCCGCTGCAAACTAATCGGGTTGGAAAGACTTGTATATCTTCCATAAGGCGTACGCCGGGAGTATGAGAGTAGGGGCGGAGGCGCTCAGCAATCTTAATCTTCATCAGCATAGAGTCCTTCTGGGGTGTTGCGCGCTAGTTTTACGGTGACAAGATCATTCTGGTTTGCATTTTTAACATAAACGGGAAGGAAGTTTTCTGTGTGCCCCATTCCGTCCCCTTCAACAAGAACTTTCATCGTTCTACCAACATAGGCGTTTCTTAAATGAAAGCCTACCTCTTCTGTCAGACGGAGAACTTCTTGCTTGCGCCTCATGATCATCTCCTTCGGAACTTTATCTGTGAAAAGAGCGGCCCTAGTTCTTTTCCTTTCGCTGTAAGGAAACATGTGAACTTTAGCAAACGCCACTTCCCGTATCATAGAAAGAGTGTCTTGAAAATCGTTTTCCGTCTCTCCGGGAAAACCGACAATCACATCAGTTGTAAAAGTAAAGTCTGGGCTTGCATTTTTAAGTTTGTAAATGGTTTCTAAAAAGATCTCGCGCGTGTATTTTCGATTCATCCGTTTAAGTACCGCGTTAGATCCTGATTGGAGGACGATGTGCATCGAGTGACAGGTTTTTTTTCCATTGAGGATTGTAGAGGCTAGCTCTTCATCTACCTCATCTGCATCGATCGATGAGACTCGAAGCCTTTCGAGCCCGGGGATTTTGTCTACTTGACGTATCAGCTCTGCAAGTCGCTTTCCATTGTCATCAAAATCTCCAATGTTGATGCCGGTGAGGACCACTTCTTTTTTCCCATTGGCAATGAGCCCCCCGATCTCTTTTAAAATATCGGGGATAGCACGCGAGCGGGAGCGCCCTCTGACATAAGGGATAATGCAATAAGTACAAAAAGAGTTGCATCCATCTTGTACTTTTACAAACGCGCGGGTGTGGGCTGAGAAATTCTCAATGGAAAATTCAGGGATCTCCTCATCTGGAAACACATGAGAAAGGAGATTTTCTTTATCTTTATTGGAAATGACATGAGAGACACCCGGCATATTCACGAGCTCTTCTGGAGCACGCTCTGCCAAACAACCTGTGACCACAACCCTAGTTCCAGGATTTTCTCGCGCCAGATGACGGATCTGATATTTGCTCGAGCTATCGGCAGACTCGGTTACAGTACATGTGTTAACAATGCAAAGCTCCGCTTCTTCCCCAACTTTCGCCTCGCTATACCCCATTTTCTTAAGCTGATCGATATAAGCTTGTGACTCATACTGATTTGTTCGACACCCCAGTGTCACCACTTTAAACTTTTTCATCCCCAAGAGTATGCTATAGCTTGTCATTTATTGCAAAAGTAGCGATACTTAAAGTATATGTTTCAAGTCATCTTATCCCTCTTCTTGGTGATGAATGCCCTGGGTAATATACCCGTATTTATCTCTATTTTGAGCAAATATACACTTGTCAAACAAAAAAAGATTATTATAAGAGAGCTGTTAATAGCCCTCCTTATCTTGCTTATATTTAATTTTTTTGGAGACGAGGTTATGGAGCTTCTGGGAATTTCCACCCCTATTATTGGAATTGCAGGAGGTGCGCTCCTCTTAATCATTGCCCTTGGAATGATCTTTCCCAAGTCCAATGGACACCCCCTACCTTCTCAAGAACCTTTTATTGTCCCCCTTGCCATGCCCATTCTTGCAGGTCCCGGGACTATCACCACTGTCATGGTCTATACTGAACAGCAACAAAATGTCTGGCTCATGTCTCTCGCCATCCTCTGCGCCTGGATTCCCACAACCATCATCTTATTTTCTGCGGCACACATCCGCAAATTCCTAGGAGAAAAAGGACTTACCGCCATGGAGCGCCTCGGCGGCATGCTCATCTGCCTCATCGCCGTCAAAATGCTCGCCTACGGCATTTTGGAATTATTTCAGAAATAAGAACGCTTTGCGGTTAAGCAGCATTTTACTTTGCTATTGGACTGCTACTGGAGAAGGAGCTAGCGCTGCGTCTAAGGCTGCTTCTCGCTTATCAAAAGCCTCTCCTTGAACCCTAATAGACTCACGTCCATTTACTATACTTTCTACCTCAATGAGCCGCTCAACGGTCCAATGCGCCGCAGGATTGCGCGCTTGGACATGTCTTCCAACAGGATTCTGTTCAGGATTTGTAAGTACTTTATCAATTAATGAGGCATCGTGCCCGTGCTTTGCCGCTTCCCCCCTTTTCTTCTGGCACATGTATCCCGGTGCTTCTGCAATAAGGGGAACTATGCATACTACAGAGCAACTTACAATCAAGCCTGAAACACTACGGCAACCTATACTAATAAATATGCCAACAAATGCAATAGTTGTAATGGCAGCGCCTAAGCCCACCACTGCTTGAAATCTACCAACTGAAATCCTAGCCTTAAGTGCGTGGTCTGATTCTCTCTTATACGCGCTCTCTATAGAGCCACGATCACTAAGTGAAAATTCATTAGCCCCAAGAGCTCTTGCGACAACTTGTGCAACCGGTGATCCTGAATCTACTAGAACAGGTGACGAAGATAGACTGCGACCAACGTCATCAGTTACTTTCATTTGAACCGACATAATATTCTCCTTGTTATACTATAATTGCATTATTATAAATCAAATCGAATTAATAATACAATTAAATCATTTTTATTAAATCAATAAAATTTCTAACACAATGAAATTAAAGTTAAAATTTTAT
>JABDAY010000059.1 GCA_013288895.1 Chlamydiota bacterium
CCCAGGCAGCGCCGAGCGCCGCAGCAGCTTCTCCTGCAAAAGCAGGAGAGACTAAGGCTCAGGTAGTTGCATCTCAGGCCATTTGTGCGATACCGGGATGTGGCAAGCCGGGAAGGCTTTGCGCACGCTGCAAGTTTGTTCCTTATTGTGGTAAAGAATGCCAAACGCAGGATTGGAAACAGCATAAACCAAACTGTATTCCTTGGGAGCAATGCAAAGCGATAGTGGCTCGATTTCGGGGGAATGAGGACGATCTGAATAGGCTATTAGCCCCTGTCCCTGGGGATCATGAAGACGTTTGCAATTTCATGGATGAGCACGGGGCAGTAAGACGTTTAACCCAGAGAGAATTCTTTGAAATGAGTGGTGCAAAGATGGTGCGCTGGTTTACAGCAACTCCTCAAGCTATTAATAAAATGGGATCAGAAAAGCCTCTATCTGATATTTATGGCGTCTCCAGTACTGACAAAAGGGTTGTTGCATTCGATGTTAAAGGAGCTGCGGAGATCTATGTTGTAAAGGAAGCCCCTCCTCTAGGCCTGGGTGTTTGTCCAGCAAAAAAAATTGCTAATGCCACTCTAATTTTCCCTTTTTTCGGAGAAATAGTTGGCGCAGCAGATTACGTCAAGACTTATAAAGACTTTCTTTACCATCTGGGTAATATTAAGGCAGATATTTTGTGTGGAGTAGGTCCTCTTATAAATGATGGACCTCCAAATTGTACCTTTCTGTGCATTCATAACTATCATGGTCTCCAAGACGTTCCTGCTGTTTTTTCATTGCGTGAAATTCAGGAAAAAGAAAAATTGCGTGTTGATTACGGGCCTGGCCATCCAGTAAAATTGGGTAAATATATCCTAGAACCAGAAAGATATCAGGAGGTTGTTACTTTTTGCGTATCTGGAAAATTTTATCAGCCAGAAAATGATTATGATGAGCGGATGCGAGATTATATTCTTGCCACTCCTAAGGTATTTATTAAGCTTCACCTGCAAAAAGTTTTGGATATAAAAATAACGGTTGGAATGTTAGCGACTAATTCTCAATGGCTACAAAATTATAAGGATGATAATTCATTTAATTTTATAGATGCCTATCAGCGTATTCTTCCAGGGATCTCCAGGCTTCATTCGGTTGCAAATGCAGATAATAAATTCGTGGAAATTGTCGATGATCTATCAAATCATGTAAGCGCTAGCGTTTATATGACGCTTATCGATTTTATCCATAGGGAACCAGAAATCACACCCGCCTTACTTGAAAAATACAAACAAATGGGAAAATTTAGGGATTTTCTTTACGAATTTCTCCATGGTTCCTTAACTGGAAGCTATTTGGGCAAAGCGGATCAGGATAAAATGCCAAAAATAGATTATGATGAATTAAAAGCAGTGGATGATTTAACAAAATTAATGGCCATTCCCCCTTCTTTAGCCCCTCATCACCTAGAATTTTTTCTTAGTTATTTTACCACCTGGAAGCGAATGGCCCTTAAGCACGGTCTAGATATGCAGGCAAAAGTTTTTGCTGCCTTCTTAAAATTATTAGCGCAAAAAGACACTTAAAGAATAGAATCTGAAACTTAGACTTAAACAAAGAGGTCACTTTGGCGACAATCTTGCTTCGGTTTTTATTTTTTATTTTTTTGGGATTACCACTTCTTTCCTTCGCAGGGATTCTTGTAACGGGAAAATTGACTCATGAGCTAAATCTTTCTGCAAATCAAACGGTCGATGACTCAATTCTCATATCCAATGATAGCGATAAGCCACAGATGGTCAAAGTCACACTCGCTGATTATTCGTTTAACAGCCAAGGACAAACTCAATTCTTAGAGAAAGGGGCTTTGGATCGGTCGAACGCTTCTTGGATTCAAACGAACAGGATGCAGTTTGAAGTCCCGGCCAAGTCTACCTACACTTTTCCTTTTACCATTAAAGTGCCGAACAATAAACAGCTCTCCGGTTCATACTGGAGTATTTTTCTAGTCGAACCTATTGTTTCATCGATCAAAAATCCAGAAGAAAAAGATGCGATCGGTATCCAAACAGTCATTCGCTATGGTGTGCAAGTGGTAGCAAATATTGGAAACAAGGGGATTTATGAACTCAAAATTCTTGAAAAATCATTAGAAGAAAAAGAGGATAAAAAGATCTTTGCCTTGTCGGTTGAAAATTGTGGAACGGTTCTTCAATCGCCCAAAATGGCTGTGGAATTTGTGAGTAAAACAAATAAATTCGTCAAGAGAATAGAGGGACAGCAGCAACGGATCTATCCAGATTGTTCAGTTAAATATAACCTGGACGTGAGCGCTCTTCCAAAAGGGAAATACAAGGCGATGGTTTTTCTAGATCATGGCGAAGAAGCGCTTTTTGGAGCCAAATACGATGTAGAAATATAGGCCTGCAGCTCCAATGAACAAGATAAAAATCTGCATCGGAATCTTACTTGTCGGATATGCGCATGCTAACCCTATTGAAGTAGAACTTCAATCAGAGGAATCTCAAACTGTACCCTCTGGAAAAGTGGTTACGGCCTCTTTTCTGATCAAAAATCGAGACAAAGGAAAAAACTTCATCTCTTCTCTCAAACTGCCAGAAGGTTGGTCTACAATTTCCCTTGAAGAGACCTCCTTTTACATTGAAGAAAATGAGTCAGATCTTCAATGCGTCGCGATCAAAATTCCCCCAAAGGCGCTTGCGGGCATCTATTATCTCTCTTATTCCATTGAAGGAGAGGAGGACCCTGAGAGCCGAGACAAAAGGGATTTCATCGTCCATGTCCCTCCTCATAAAGAATTCAAAATGTTTGTAAATAGACCTCCCAAGTATCTTACGGCGAACTCTCCTTATGAGTTCGAGGTGACTCTTTACAATCAAGGAAATGTGGAGATCTCAATAGACCTTAAGATTTTAAGCAATTTGAATTATCCTCTCAAATTTCCTCATAAGGTCACCCTTCTCCCAGGCGAATCAAGACAAGTCCCTGTAAAAATCAAAATCCCCTACGGAGTTGAAAAATCGGCTCAACATTACGTAACCATACGAGCGACAGGCGAAGATGATGAGAAAAGCGCCGTTTATGAGACGGTGCAAACAGAAATTTTTCCGCCAACGCAGCCAAGTGCTGAGCAATACAGAACGCTTGCCATGAAAACTTTATTTGGTTACGGGATGAAAGGGGAGAAAAAGCAGCTTTTCATCGACCAATATGGAAAAGGGACGATCGATGAAGCACAAAAAAGAAACATCGATTTTTTCTTTCGCCTTCCCGTTCTCGAGCAAACTAACGCAGATCTCTATTTGGGAGGACCTCAAGGTAAATATTATCTTCATTATTGGGACCAGGTTGCCGATATGTATGGGGGATATGGGATTTATAAAATGACCCCCCTTTTGATGAACGCCAGGTTTGGAAAGGGGGGATCTTTGGCGATCAACCCTGGTCCGATAAGAATTTCAGGTCTTTTTATTCGAGATACTTCTTCTACACCTCAACAAATTTATGGAGGTGACTTTTCTTACTTTTATAAAGAGTACCTCACATTAACAGCTTCTTCCATCAATACGACATACCCTAAAAAAACAGAAAAAATCTTAGATGCGCAGCATAACTCTACGACCAGTTCCCTCTTTGGGAATGCAAGATACAAAAATAAGACAAATACGACCCTTGAATGTGCGACCGTGGGCACCCCATTTCACTCATCGGAAGGTCGCTCAGCCTATTATTTTTATTCTCGGGGCTCCCCTTTTAAAAGCGTTTGGTATGGATTACAGAAAATTCATGCAGGTCCACAATTTGTCGGATATTATCGAGATACAAACCAGCTCTATGCCAGCCTCGGCTTTCCGATTGTGAAAAGACTTCGGGGGACTTGTGCCTACAATGAATTCGAGAGCAATCTAGATTCGCAAACTGCTAAACGAACGGCTCCGCGCAATCATACCTATTACGGAGGGCTTTCTTGTTCCTTTCCCTTTGGCCTTTACTCCTCACTTTACTACAACAACCTCCATGCGTACGATGCGCTGCAAAAAAAAGGCTACGCGACCCAGTACTTAAGCCTCACTGGAGCTCAGACATTTTCAAAAACCTCTTTCCAAGGAATGATCGATTGCGGAAAACTCCATCCTACAGGTATTTCCTCAGATTCTGGAAGGTATTGGGAAACGGTTCAATTCAACGCCTATTACAGAGTGACCCCTCGTCAGCAATATAGTCTCTACACTCGGTTAGGGCACTCTTCGTTTTCCTCACAGAGCCAGTGGACTCAGACCTATGGAGCTGCAGCCAATTGTCAATTCTTCGATCGTTTTAGGATGAACCTTATCTATGAGAGGTCAGAGCACAAAAGTTACTCCAACTACTTCAATGCTGACCTGGCTTACACCCGCCCGAATAAACATCAAGTGGCTCTAAAAGGGCACTGGAGTCAATCGAAAGATTACCCACATAAAACTGAATTTCTCCTCTCCTATACGATCCCTTGGAGTTTACCGATTGGAAAAAACCGATCCAAAGGATCGATTCGTGGCGCCCTTTTATTTGAAGATAGCGAGAACTGCGCATCAAATCTCATTGTTACTTGCGACAAGCAAAGGACCTTGACGAATGAAAAGGGGGAATTTGTGATCGCTAACCTAACACCGGGAATCCATCTCTTACAGGTAGAAGAGCGGGCAGGGGCTTTAGTTCCGGTGACACCCCTTCCTTTAGAAGTGGCGGTTGTTGGTGGAGAAATCGCAGAGTCCACCGTTCGTTTCCAAGAGCCCGCAACATTGGAAGGACACATAGAGCTTTACGACTTGATCAACGAGGTGCTGGTAGATCAAGGGGTTTGGGAGAAAGTGACAGCGACCTTAGAATCTGCTTCACATCGAGACAAACTCTTTGCTGTTTCTGATGGAAATGGAGTGTTTTCTTTTGATAAAATTCCTCCTGGTAGATGGATCTTAAAGTTCTTTGCCCACAATGCCCCACTTTATCATTTTCTTGAGGACAAAGAGGTGTCAGTCGATGTATTCCCAGGGGATGAAAAGAAAGTAGAAGTGAGGTTGTTGCCAATTAACAGAAAAGTTCGTATGATCGATAGCGGAGAGATTTGATGTTTTTGTACGTTTTGTCCTTTTTCTTTTTTTTCAGCCTTCTTTTTGCAGACTCTGTAATGGTCAATGTAAATGTCGCTATTGATGAGATCCAAGAGATCGCCATCAATGGAACCCCTCCCACACTCACCCCCTCGTTTCCTTCTTCAAGCGGGCTCACCTACTCGATTACGACAAACAAAAGTGCTACTCAAAAAATTACTGCGCTTGTAGACAGCAGTTTTCCTAGCATGATTACCGTGGCTCTTTCCATGAACGCTCCCACCGGAGGGTCATCTTCTGGTTCTGGCTCGCTTTCTACGTTAGCATCGACTTTCGTCACAAATATTCCCCAAATCGCACAGGCCAATATGAATTTTTCTTATTCATTTACAGAGTGGCCGGCTGGTTACGCTGGAACCACAATGAACAATGTAACATTTACAATCACAGATGAATAAAATACTCCTCATTCTCTTTTTCCCTTGCGTGGTCCTAGCGGCCACGATTTCCGTTAGCGGCCCACCTAGTTCTTTAGTCGTTTCGACGGCAACCGCAGGAGCGCAACCTGATAGCGTTTCTGATTCCTCGACGACTTATACCGCGACGGTTTCGTCTGGAATGACAGGAACGATCTGGGCGTCTCTTAACAGCTCTTTGCCATCAGCCACGACATTACAAGTCAATCTTGAAGCGCCGACAGGCGCGACTAGTTTAGGTGGGATCTCACTCACGAGTTCCGATCAAATGGTTGTCACAGGGATAGCTCCCGGCACTTATGACAGCTTAACTGTCACTTATATCTTTTCGGGCACAGTCTCCGCCGGAGTCGTTTCTTCGACTCCTTGCACGGTCTTGTTCACTATTACAGAAAGCTGAAAGAAGTCTACTGATCAGTCATCGTATAATTGACAATCAGAGTGTAGTTTCCAGGAGGGAGCTGAGCGGTGAGTGTCAAGGTATAAGCCAAGGTGAGTACATCCCCAGTGAAAGGGGGGATGTTTGTGACAATATTTTGTGGCGTAGCTGAAGTGGTGATTGATCCCTCGCTTGTTCCCGAGTTAAGGCTTGTTGCTCCGACTGTTAGTTGCACGTTTGGAATAGGAGGGGAACCAAGGTTACTGGTGATCTTTTGAGTTACTGGAGAGGTAGTATAAAATCCCAGGCTAGAGGTAAACGTTTCGGTGGCCCCTGAAGCGCCGCTTGATATTCCCGAAGAGCCGCCTGATGACGAAGAGGGTACTACAATGACCGGCTCCGGAGTTACGATTTGTTGGCTGGCGGTAATGCTGAGTTCGAGCACCTGGCTTGCGCTTGTAGCAGCAAAGGCTTTAGCCAATATAACAATGAACAAAACAGCTAGTTTAATCATAGTATGCCTATAACTATATTAATACAATAAAGTCTATTTAAATGAAATAATAATTGAATTAAAAATGATTAATTAGTATTCTGAGGATAGGAGGGCTTATGAAGAGATTATTACCCCTGCTTTTTGTGACATCCCTTTCCCTTTTCGGGAATGAAAACCTCCAGCAAACCATAACTTTTTCGGTTTCAGCAAGAAGCTCTTTTTCAGTTTCAGTAAAAAACGAAATGACTCAGATTTTTGGGCCTGCCCCCTTGTTTAATCTAGATGGGGAAGATCACAGTGAATCGATCACTAATTACTACGCGATTACAACAAATGAACAAAATCGAAAAATCATGGCTTATTTAGACCAAAATATGCCGAATGGCACATCTCTTGTTGTATATCTCACTCCTCCTGAAGGGGCTAGGAGCTTAGGAGTCATCCCCCTTTCGGCAACACCTATCGATCTTGTGATTGAAATATCGAAAGTTTCCCAAACCGGGCTTCCTCTAACCTACACATTTTCTGCGAGCGAGGAAGCTGGGGACGTTCCCACGACTACCCGAATCATCACATACATGATTGTTGATGGATAACCGGTCTGAGAATCAGACCGGTTTTTAGTGAAAAAGCTTATGAGGGGGTAACTGTATAAGTAATCGTTCGCGTTAGGGATGCGCCTCCAGTGTAGCCTGTTCCCACGCCAAAACTTAAGGAGATCTGCTCACCACTATCCGATATGGCCCCCATTGTAGTATCTAATCCAGTGACGAGATCTAGTGTTCCTGTTGTTGAGGGAAGAAAGATTTGAGCTCCGGTAGACGTTCCTGCGGTGGAAGCGAGAGTTACCTGGACGCTAGAGTCAGCTGGCAGAGACATGTCAAGCCCTCCTGTAATTTTGAGTACGCCAGAATCTACCGTAGCACTCACGTCATAGGTTGAGGACGTATCCGTTGGACTGTTACCATTCCCCATTGAGTCCAAAGACGCGATGGTAAGGGTTATCATACTACTGCTAACTGTAATCGACTGAGAGATTGGCACTTGTAATGTTAAGGTTTGGGTTGCTGTGTTACTTGCGAAAGCTTGGCTGCTCATCACTAAGAGTGCCGAGCTGCAAATTCTAAATAGGTTTTTTTTCATTTTTATATCCTTTTTTTGCTAAAGTTACATCTAATTCACCTATT
>JABDAY010000060.1 GCA_013288895.1 Chlamydiota bacterium
GGGCTCACCGTTATCGCAAACGCCCCTAATCCTGCTGGCCAGGCCCTCTTAAAAAAATACTTTAAAAAAGGGATTTCCCCTTTGCACTTATTTTTAGCGGCGCTGCTGCCGACTATAATTTTGATGCTATTGTTCTACTATGCTTAAACGCAAAATGCAAAACAAGAAACGCAAAATAGAAGAAAGAGTTAAGAATTTTCTTTAGTTTTGCGATTTTTGTTTTGCGTTTTGCGTTTTTCTCTACCATCGTTAATCGACCTATTATACCCTTTATTCTAGAAAAAGGGAATATTTCCCGAGGTAAAAATGGAACTAGCCGTTCAACGGCCTCTCCTTAAACGATTGATTAGCGGCAGTCTTATGATTGCAGGCACAACTATTGGTGCCGGTATGCTCGGGATTCCTCTTGAAACTGCTAAGGCGGGCTTTTTTCCTGCTATCACTATTACCATTCTAGTCTGGTTCTTTATGCTTTGCACCGGACTTTTATATATAGAGGTTTCATTGTGGATGCCCGATGGAACAAGCGTCATTTCAATGGCTAATCGCCTCTTAGGGCAAACCGGGAGAAGGGTTGCGGGCAGCGTGTTTGTCTTTCTCTATTATTGTCTCATGGTGGCTTACTTTGCAGCTGGGGCTCCTCTTCTCAATGAATTTTGCTTTTCGGGGGTGGGGATGCAAGGATGGATCAGCTACCTCATCTTTGGATTGATTTTTTGGTTGATAGTTGGGTATGGGGCTAAATGGATCGACCGGACAAATATTATTCTCACAGTTGCCATGGTGATCGCCTATGTAACGTTAATTGGCACTGGAAGCTCAGAGGTAAAACCCATTTTTCTTTATAAGTCAGATTGGTCTTCGATGTTTTACGGTATTCCTATTTTATTTAGCGCCTTTGGTTATCATAACCTTATTCCCTCCCTTAGCACCCACTTGAATCGCGATAAAAGGGCATTGCGCTTTTCGATTATTTCTGGAACATTAATAGCACTTGGAATCTATCTTGTGTGGCAATGGATTTTTATTGGTTCTATTCCTAGAGATCTGATCCTTGAGGCGCAAAATCAGGGGCTTCCTGCCACTCAGGCATTTGAAAGTGTCACACATAAGCCGTGGATCTTTTTAATTGGCAAATATTTTGCCTTTTTTGCCATTATAACTTCGCTGCTTGGCGTGGCGTTTTCCATGGTTGACTTTCTCGCTGATGGGCTTAAGTTATCAAAGAAAGGGAACAAGGGGATGTTTTTATCCTTTTTAACTTTTTCTCCCCCCTTTATTTTTGCAGCCATTTATCCCCTGGTATTTGATAAGGCGCTCGGTATTGCAGGAGGTTTTGGGGAGGCTGTGCTTAATGGCTTATTTCCTGTTGGGCTTGTGTGGATGGGCAAATATAGCTTGCATTTAAATACGTGCGCGCCTGTTTTGGGCAAAAAATGGGTTTTGGCCCTCCTTTTTACGATTAGCATTGCGGTGATGGCTCTCGAAGCTGTAATATTGATCTCTCAATAGGCGCTCATGAAAAAATTCCTTATTTTGCTCCTCTTTCCCTTTTTAGTTCATTCAGAAGTATATGACTGTTTCCTCTTTTATAACGAGCTTGAACTTTTAGAAATGCGGCTAAATGAAATGAATGACAAAGTGGATCATTTTGTCATCGTTGAAGCCGCTGAAACATTTAGGGGCAAGCCAAAGACACTGATCTTTAAAGAAAATAAAGAGCGGTTTAAAAAATTTAAGGAAAAGATCATCTATATTCCCTTAAAAAAGCCTTGTATAACCGACGACCCTTGGAAAAGGGAGGGATATCAAAGAGATCAAATGATTCGGGGACTTAAAAACTGTAAAAATGATGATATCATCCTGATTTCTGATGTCGATGAGATTGTCCGCTCCGACAAAATCCCTACCACCCTTAAAAAGAATCAATTTTGTGTTTTTGAGCAAACAATGTATGTGGGCTGTTTAAACAGAATGCACGGTTACTGGAAAGGAACGGTCGCTTTGAATTATAAAGATCTTAAACGGATTGGACTTAAAAAAGGACGGAACCTTCGTAATCTTAATGGGCGCACCAAAAAAAAATTCGATGCCTACACTCTCATCGAAAATGGGGGGTGGCATTTCTCTTCCATGGGAGGCATTGACCGTTACATCAAAAAACTCGAATCTTTTTCCCACGCTGAGTGCGACACAAACGAAATCAAAAACCCTGAAGCTATTATGGCCAACATCAAGGCAAACACCCTCGTCGAAATTGACGAAACCTACCCAAAATATGTTATCGAAAATCAAGAGCAATTGAAGAAAGAAGGCTTCATTGAGGAAGCGCAATAATGGCCGCAAAATACTTTAAGTTGTTGTTTGACGATCCCTTAATGGACTAAAACCTTGAGTGAAGAGGGGTTTACTTTAATGATGAGATCTTCGTTAAAGGGGCAAGGTTCGCCGTCTACGTGCGCTTTGCTTGCAGTTTTTTTAAGGATGACTTCTTTGGCTGTAAAGGTCTCGATGTATTCTGAATGGTCAATCGAGTGGGTGAAGAGGCGCAAGAGCAAGGGGAGGCCGGCGTACTTGGGAAACTCGCTGAGGATGACAACATCTAGCAACCCATCATCGATTTTTGCCCTTGGGGCAATGCAAGCATTGTTTCCCCATTGGGAGCTATTGGCAAAGCTGATTAAAAAGGCTTTTCGTTTGATTGTTTTGCCATCAATCAGAAGTTCATAGTCTCTGCTTTTATAATTTGGAAATTCTTTGAGGGCATGCCGAATATACGACAAAATTCCCCTCTGGCCCTCTTTTTCAAAAAGGTCACTCACATGAGCGTCAAATCCGATTCCTGCGATATTTAAATAAGACTCTCCATTGATTTTTATGGTATCGATCGTTTTTATATGTGCAGCATTGATAAGATCGAGTGCTTTTTCTGTATCCAAGGGGATGTTTAGATGTCTTGCAAGTCCATTTCCCGAACCCGAGGGGATAATGGCGAGCGCTGTGTTTGTGCCAATAAGGGCATTTGCAGCCTCATGGATGGTCCCATCCCCTCCAACTACCCCAACTATACTCACTCCATTTTGTACTGCCTTTAAAGCCAGTTCTTTGGCATGTTTTGGTTCTTTTGTATAAAAAATTTGACAGGAGGGAATTTTTTCCCGGATAAGCTCTTCAATTTTATTTTTTGCCTCTGTTCCGGAGTTTGGATTAATAATCACCCAAGTTTCCGCCGAAATTTGGGCTATTAAAAATATTAACGTTAATATAAAAATTTTTTGCATTTGCTTTAATCTCTATTATTGTTATAACTGTTCACATCATAGTTAATTTGAGGTCTATTATGAAACCAGAGAGAATAGAAAATGTTACAGATATAGCTGCCAGTCAAAAAAGCCCTCCCTCTTCCACTGCCACCACCATACTCTTTGCAGCCTTTATTTTAAACTGCCTGACAACTCCTATTGAACCGGAAGCGGCTGAGGTTTCCATTCCTATAGCTGAACAAACAGATCTGGAATTTCCGAATCAAGTAGTAGGAAGGCTCGGAGAAAAATGGCAATTTCCCTCAGACCACCTCCCTGTAGGCGTTACAATTAATGGGATCCCTATTGCTACCTGGAACGTTTTAGACACAGATTATATCGATTGGATTTACGTAAACGGGCAAGGGTTAAATCATTCCCTAATCACGGAAGAAGATATCACTATAGGCCCCGGCAATTTTACTCAGCGAGATCAGATGGTAGTATCTGACGTTTTATCCATGATCGCGCATCCCACACATCCGAAGGCTATGATTGCGCTGCAGGAATGTGGAGCCGACTTTAGGAGTGTTTTAAAAGACTCCCTTCCCGAGAATTTTAAAGTGATTGATGGGGGAGAGAATGTGATCCTCTATGACGCGAATCTTTTTGATGTAAAAGAATCCACCCTTGTAAAAAATGCATTTCCTTCTAATCCAAGACCCATGCAAGACGTGGTATTAGAAAATAAAAACACCGGAGAAAAATTCAAAATCATCAACGCTCACGTGCCGGGCGACCCAAACGGACCTGGAAGATATGAGTTTGCCAGATATGTTCAACAAAATCAGGCGGCCGATTTCCCCACAATTGCCTTAGGAGATATGAATTTTGATCTGCGCCAGATGAATCAAGCCTTCTACGGGGAAGCAGCAAAAATGGGGGTAGATAATGTTTTTCATGCCTATCCAGCATATTATGCTCACGTGGGGACAAATAAGGATGCTAAAATTATCGACCATATTTATATTTCCACAGGCAAAACCCTTGTATTTGTAGAAAAAAATTCACCGGATCAGGTTATGCTGGGGCTTCAAGCTACCGTTAACTTGCTAAATAATTATGACTTTTGTCGTTAAAGATTCAGTATCTAAAGAGAATTTCCTCGCTATTTGCTCCCTCACGACCTTGCTTTGTCAGATGAAGCATGCAAGTGGAAATAACCCGGTAGAGTTTCACAAGTTAATTTATTCAACTCATATGCCCTATGCGACCATGATGGGTATGGAAAACCGGGTTATCCAAAATTTTAGGGAGCGGGAAACAGAAGTGATCCGCTCACTTTGGGCCCAATTTTACAATTGTCTCAATTATCCTTCTACACCTGGACAATTTTGGAGCGCAAAGAGGCAATTAGAACAATGGATTTACAGTCATCGAATGAAAGGGGTCCTCCCTACTCTAGAAGTCGAACAACTTTTTTCTGATACAGCCGTTGTTCTGACAGAAAAAGCTAGGGAATTTTATCCGCCGAATGCTCTTGTAATGAACACAGCGTCCTATAAAGAATGTGCAACTAAACTCCTCTTGCTTCACCGCCAGTTTTTTAAATTAGTAAAACTGGGCGGTGATCCACTTTTTCAGAAAAAAGTAGAAAAAGATATTGCTAGGTTACTCGCGTATGTACCCGGAAGAGTTTTAATTGGACGCATTCTCCGACGCGCTGCAGAATCAGGTGCCTACACAATTATTATTGAGCCGGGCGCAAAAAATACAGCTAGTTTGATGCTCTATGGGAATAAATTTGAGATAATTATTCGATTAAACTGTGTTCCTGAGACAAATGTCCATGAATTGCCGACTACATTTCAAAGTTTTGAATGGACCTCTGAAACAAGACTGGCACATGAGCTTATCCATGGGTTGCATTGGCTTTATTATAATCCTAGAAAAAAATATGTGTTCCCCTGTGTGCAGAAAAGGATTTATACAACTTCTGAGGAATATAGAACGATTCAGGGAGATCCCAGAGAACGTGACCAAGCCACCGGAATTTGCGAGAGGCATTTTTGGGCGGTGTGGGGAGCTCCTCCTCGTTATGGACATATCAATGGTATATCAAAGGATGGTAATCCGGAAGTCGACTTGAGCTATGCATTGATACATGGTATTTACGGCGATCTGTCTCGGATTTTTTCTAAAATGACAGATGACCAATTAAATACATTGTATTATAACTTAAACAAAGTTTATTTTAGCAAATCATTAGAATTGCTCCAGGCATTTAGTAAAGAGAAAGATATACAATTTTCCATAGAAATGTTGGAAGATTTACAAGAGAATGTTTATTTGCAACATGAAGGTGGCCCTTGCGTAAAAACTCTAAATCGGATTATTTCATTAAATCTGACATTCAACGACGCTGCGACAATCTTTTTTATATATTTAACATTAGAGAAAACTCAGCGACTCCTGGGTTTAGTCCGGCAATTCATGGGTTGGAGGAGCTACAATTATGAGTTTTATCGTTAAAGATTCAGAATATAAAAAAATCTTTAAATAAACTATATAAAAATTATTTTAATTTACTTTAATATTTAATTGTTGATATAATGTATTTATTAATATAATTATATATGAGGCTTTATGACGTTTTCTTCACAGGTAGCATCTCCTAACAACCCTATCCAGAACCCTAGTCAGATAGTATCTTCTTTCAGCCCATTTTTTGCATTGATAACTTTTCCTCGTCCTGGTGATCCAGATTATAATCCAGATTTTGAAGCAAAATTTAAAAGAGACATTGCCCTGCTACTTGTGATGCATGAAGCTGGAAGAAAAGTGATTGGGGAAATTAGCAATAGCCTCTTGAGAGCCAACGCAGCACAAAATAGTATAAAAGTTTTCATTAAGCCAGGCCCTGGCCCAGAAAATAAAATTATAGAGGTAATCAATGGGCCAAAGAAAACAGTAAATATTTTCTGGAACGGTTATCCTCAGCCGCTTGCTCGTGAAAATGCTGCGTTTGCAGCCGCAGCGGCTTCTATTGCCCTTCCAGCTGTAGTAGCAGCGGCCCCCTCTGCCTCTGATAGTCCGGGGCAATCTAGCCCTGCTTCTTTTGTTGATGCGGCCAGCAGGAATGGTGCTTCTTCGCCCTTACTAGTTGCTGACCAAGATTATAGAACCAGGCTGATAGCCTGTTGTGGTGAATGGGCCCCTTTTGCTTCTCTCTCTGCTGCGGCTCCTCCTTCTCTTCCACAAGTCAGAACGGATGATGATGTTGAATTGTTCGATAGTGCTTTTCCTGCTGGTGTCATGGAGGCCTCTCCTGTTTTTGTCGAGAGAGCCGGATCGGCTCGTGATGAAAGTGGACCTGGTGATGCAGCAGCAGGTGTTGCTTCTCCAGAGAGAGCAAGGAAAAAGCCCAGGTTAGAAGAGCCTCCCAGTTCATCTCCGCAGACTGAATGGATCGGTAGCGCTTCGCCGCCTGCCGCTGCCGCTGCTGCCGCGGCTCCTTCTGCTGCTGCTGCTGCTGCTTCCTCCGCTATGATTTCCAAGTTCTTTTCGGAAAGTATGAGTATGATTCTCGCTTCCGCCGCCTTTACCTCTCCTGCGTTAGATTCGGAGAGTATGAGTATGGCCGTCAATGCTTCCGTATCTGAAGAGAGTCTCACTGCTATTTGGACTATAACAAACTTACTCTCCCAAATGAGAAATGCAAGTGAAAATATGCCTTTGCACTTTTACTCGTTAATTTATTTAAAACACTATGCAGGCATGGTGAATGAGGCAAATAAAACTATTCAAAACTTGAAAGGGGGGCTGGAAATAGACACGATCCAAGCGATTTGGGCTAGATTTTACAGCTGTTGTAAGCCCTATGCTTCCACAGCTATGCAGCTTTGGATTGAAAAAAGAGGTTTAGAAATGTGGCTGCAACGGCGTAGAATAAACCCTGACCCTTTTAGAGAAGTAAATTCTGTTTTTTCTGATGCCCCTATTATTTTTGTATCGAGAATGAAGAAGATACAGATTTATGAGAATCCTCTTTTAAGAAACTTGGTGGGATAC
>JABDAY010000061.1 GCA_013288895.1 Chlamydiota bacterium
GCGGACAGTAGAGAGTATGGTTTTGTTCCTGAAGACAACTTGCGCGGCGCCCCAGACTTCATCTTCTGGCCGCCTGGAAGTCGCTTTGGCAAACCCAACCAGCCCCCCTACACGCTCATCACAACACCACGGGTGATCGTCTGGGGCCTTTTTGTTATTTTCCTGATCCTCTACTCAAGACACAGAAGGAAAAAGTACAAGCTCCCCTTATCTCTTTAGTGCAAATATATAAAATTGGATGTGGAACATGAAAAAACTTATTTTATTTTTGTCAGTAGTAGCCTTTTTTTCTCAAGCTATATCCAGTCAAGTTCAAGAATATGATATTGTGGTTTATGGAGGCACTTCTGCAGGTATAATGGCAGCAGTGCAATCTAGTCGATTGAATAAATCTGTCATACTCATTCATCCCGGCGAACATATTGGTGGAATGACCTCCAGTGGTCTTAGTTGCGCTGATACAGATCAACATACACTTATTGGAGGGGTGACTAGAGAATTTTTTGCTAATGTGCGGCGTTATTATCAAAATGATGCTGCATGGCCTTTCGAAGCCAAACGCCCCATTAAAGATAGGAATGGCAAACTAAAGTCTGATGTAAAAACAATGTGGGTGTTTGAACCCCGTGTAGCAGAAGGGATATTTAAGGCAATGATAAAAACGGCCAAAGTTCCTGTCGTTCTAAATGAACGACTAGATCTAGCTAATGGGGTAGAAAAAGAAGGAAAGGAGATTCTACAAATTCATATGGAGTCAGGCAATATCTACAAGGCCAGAGTTTTTATTGATGCTACTTATGAAGGGGATTTGATGGCGGGGGCCGGTGTTTCTTATACCGTAGGAAGAGAATCAAATGCCTTGTATGGAGAAACTCTTAACGGCATAAGGCCAGTTATAGCCGATAGTCATGTCCACATTGATCCTTATGTAATTAAGGGTGATCCAGAAAGCGGTTTTTTGCCTCGCGTTTACCCTAATGCTGGAGGTAGTGATGGAGAAGCAGATCAAGGAGTTCAAGCTTATACCTATCGATTATGCTTAACTGACGTGCCAGAGAATAGAGTGATGATAGAAAAACCTATCGATTATGATGAATCTGAATATGAAATTCTTTTCCGAGCGGTGGAATCCAGAGTTCATAGATTCTTTAAAACCTGTCCATTGCCTAATCGGAAAGCAGATTGTAATAATACAGGGATAGTGTCAATTGATTATATTGGTAAAAGTTGGGAATGGACAGAAGCAGATCATGCAAAGCGCCAAGAAATTGCCTACGCACATCAAAAATGGCAGAGGGGATTATTATGGACATTGCAAAATCATCCAAGGATTCCACCTTCTATAAAAAAAATTTATGCGCCATGGGGACTTGCTAAAGATGAGTTCATTAAAAATAATCATTGGCCTTATGAACTTTATGTACGTGAAGCCAGGCGTATGGTATCTTCTACAATAATTACAGAACATACAGCTCTTGGGAAAAAAGAAGTTAAAGATGGGGTAGGATTAGCCACTTACGCTATAGACAGCCATAATGCAAAATATTATGTAAATTCTAAACAGGAGGTGGCTCTTGAAGGGGGAATTTATGTTAAAATTTCAGATTCTTTTCCTATCAGTTACGGGGCGCTTGTTCCAAAAAAAGGGGAATGTCAAAACTTAATTGTTCCAGTTTGTTTATCTGCAACCCATGTGGGCTATGCACCGATTCGAATGGAACCCACCTTTATGGTATTAGGCCAATCAGCAGCAACTGCTGCTGCCCTCTCAATAGATTTAGCTCTCAGCGTCCAGGATCTCCCCTATGCCTTGCTTAAATCACAGTTGTTAAGAGATGGACAAGTTTTAGAAGTACCGTAATATTTATTTAGCCTTATGAGAATCACTTAATTTATTTTTATTTCTGCTAATAACGTCTAGAATAATTGGATCAAAAACCTCGTTCATACCTTCTTCTATTTTTATTTTTCTTAAAGCTCTTTCTTCTCCAACCCAACGAGCATATCTCGGCAATTTATGTTGATGGAGAAAATCTAAATCTCGAGCCCAGTAATGATGAAGACGAATTCTCTCATGACACGTATCTCTAACGACGCTTTTTTTTAATCTTTTCTTTTCAGCATTTACATGATAATAATCTCCAATATAACCACAAGTGTGTGGGAAAAAAGACCTCTCTTCATCAACCCTTTCTGGCCTAACAATAGATTTACCTATTTTATTTAAATGATATGACAAGTCAGTCCTGTACAATAACTGTTCAACCATCCAAGTATTTTCTGGAATTCTTTTTATGCCAGATGTTCCATAAAAAACCCAACCGATCCAAACACCTCCAAAATCGTCAAAATCATCGAGAAAAGATCGGAGGTTATGATCCTTGACAGGAACAATAAACTCATCCGCGTCGATAAGCGCCAGCCACTTACTCTGACCCTTTGCGCGCTTCACAGCATTGGCATAGGCATCTCGTTGAATATGCCAGAATTCTTTAGCTGTCTCATAAGGTCTGTCCCAATATATGTATTCAACAACTCCCTCGTTAATATAAGGCTCAAGAACTTTATAAGAATCATCATCACTCATGTGATCATAAATATAAAAGTGTTCCACCCCAATCAACCTATGATAATCAATCCATTCTTTCAAAAAACGATCTTCATTTTGAAAAATACAGCAAATAGAAGTATGGTATTCATAAGCTGAAATACTAAAAAAATTCAAAACACAACAACAAACCAGCAATATTTTCATTAATATCTCCAGCTTATGACCTTGGATGCCTTATTTTTCCTATTTCGGCAAATAATGTCCATAAAATTTGCATCTTAATTCTTTCTTATGAATCAACACGCGTTAGTAGAATAACGGTTTCCTCGCCATTCAAGTCCCAGGCGGTGCCATCGCAATCGTTGAAGGCGACGCCTGTTCCGAGGACTTCGCCCATGATGTATTCGCGATGTTTTTCAAAGGCTTCTTTCACGCGGGGTGTCGTTTGAAGTTGTATGATAATTCTATCTGTTACAGCATACCCGTCATCTCTACGCATGGTGTTAATTTTATTCACAAGCTCTCTTGCGAGCCCCTCTAGGAGGAGTTCTTCGTCAAGCGCTAGCTCGAGAGCGATGGTGATCCCATCGGTGGTTGTAGCTGCAAGTCCTTCTTTCACTTTTCTGACAACTTCTAAGTCCTCAGGAGTTAAATGGACCCTTTCCCCTTCTACTGTGATATCTATGTCGTGTCCCTGAAGGATGCGGCCTAGTTCTTTTTGAGGGAGGTCTTGGATCGCTTTTGATGTGGCATTCATCAGCTTGCCCACTTTTTTTCCAAGAACGCGGAAATTGGGTTTGGGGCTAAGGGAAACAAAAGAAGATTCATCGTCATGAAAAACAATATACTTCACGTTGAGCTCATCAGCGATCAGATCCTTCTGTCTTTTTAGGGCGGCTAACATCTCCACATCAGTGGTGATCACGTGGGCTGTGCGGAGAGGCTGTCTGACTTTTATTTTATGCTCTTTTCTTAAAGCGTGGCCGCTGCTGACAACAGATTGGACATAACTCATCTCATTTTCAAGAACGAGATCGCGAAGCTTCTCATCGTATTTTGGAAAATCACAGAGATGGACCGATTCAGGATCATGGGTATCTTTAAGTTTGAGGTAGATCGCCTCACTGATGAAAGGGACAAAGGGAGCTGTGATTTTACAAAGGGTGGATAGCACATGGTAAAGTGTTGCAAAAGCTTCTGAGTTATCTGACCAAAATCTGGGTCTTGATCGTCTGATATACCAATTCGTCAGCTGATCAATAAATCCCACAAAGGGTTCCACTGCTTTTGCAAGCTCGTAGCTATCCATCGCAAGGGTGACCTCTTGAGTGAGTTTTTGGAGGCGCGATAGGATCCAGCGATCGATATCTTCTTTCGCCTCAAGCCTGGTGGGCTTCCAATTGTAAATACGGACATAAGTCGATAAAAAGTGGTACGAGTTCCAAAGAGGGATAAGCACTTGCCGCAGCGTGAGTTCGACTCCCCTTTCTGCAAAACGGAAATCTTCCGCTTGCACAACCGGGCTATTTAATAAGTAAAGGCGGACGGCATCAGCGCCGTATTGATTAAACATTAAATCAGGCTCAGGATAATTTTTGAGCCTTTTTGACATCTTCTGACCATCTTCTGCAAGGATGATCCCATTGACGATCACGTTTTTAAACGCCGGCTTATCAAAAAGTGCCACCGCCAAAATTGTCAGCGTATAAAACCACCCCCGCGTCTGATCAAGCCCTTCTGCAATAAAATCTGCGGGAAAGGCACTTAATGTGGTTTCGAGATTTTCAAAGGGAAAGTGGTTTTGCGCGTACGGCATAGAGCCTGACTCAAACCAGCAATCAAACACTTCAGGAATCCGCTTATACGTTTCCCCATTTTCAACAAATGTCAACTCATCGATGAAGTGGCGGTGGATATCACCAATTTTTTTACCTGTCCGCTCTTCTAAATCTTTAATACTGGAAATCACAATCGTACTGCCTTTATCGCTCTGCCAAATGGGGATGGGTGTTCCCCAATACCGGTTACGAGAAATGGCCCAATCGCGCGCATTTTCTAGCCACTTGCCAAACCGCCCCGTCCTGATATGATCAGGCACCCAATGGATCGTATTGTTAGCAGCTAAAAGCCTCTCTTTTATTTTCTCGACCGCCACAAACCAGGTATGGACAACTTTGTAGATTAAAGGGGTGTCAGAGCGCCAGCAAAAAGGGTAGCGGTGACGGACAGTTCCATGATGGAAAACTCGCCCCTCTGTTTTAAGTCTTTTGATAATCTCTTTATCCGCATCTTTTACAAACACCCCCTCGTATTCGGGCGCCTCTGAGGTGAACTTTCCATTTTGATCAACGGGGCAAACAACTTCAATCCCTTCTCTAGAGCAAGCATAAAAGTCGAGCTCTCCAAAAGCGGGGGCCGTATGAACAATCCCTGTCCCTTCCTCTGCAGCAACACTCTCTTCCATAAGGACCCGAAACGCCTGCTTTTTTGCAAAATAAGGGAAAAGAGGCAGATAGCGTCGCCCCTTCAAATGGGAGCCTTGAAACTCTTGCACCACCTCAAACTCCCCGGGCTCTTTAAAATAATGATTTAACCTTGATTTAGCGAGAATGTAAAATTTGCCCGACTTATGCTCTTTTACTTTCACATATTCTAAATCAGGCCCAACCATCACACCCATATTTGCAGGCAAAGTCCAGGGGGTTGTCGTCCAGGCTAGTAAAATGGTATTAGGATCGGCTTCCAAGGGAAACATCACCGTCAAAGAAGGATCATCGACATCTTTATAGTTCAAATTTGCCTCGAAATTCGACAGTGGTGTCCCCAGTTTTGCAGAAAAAGGCATCACTTTAAAACCTTGATACACAAGACCTTTTTCAAAAAGCTGTCCAAACACCCACCAGACCGATTCCATAAACTCTTTATCCATAGTCTTATAGGTACGCTCGAAATCGACCCAACGCCCCATCCTCTTTACAGTCCTTTCCCACTCCCCGACATAGCGCAAAACAATGCTTCGGCATTCTTCATTAAAGTTAGCGATTCCAAAACTCTCAATAGAAGAGGCCCCTGAGAGTTCCTTTGCCTTTTCAATCTCATTTTCTACAGGCAGTCCATGGCAATCCCATCCAAATCTTCGAGGAACATAATACCCCTGCATCGTCTTATAACGGGGAACAACATCCTTCAAAGTCCCTGCTAAAATATGCCCATAATGGGGCAATCCGGTCGCAAAAGGGGGCCCATCGTAAAATGAAAATAGGGGTCCATTTTTCCTATTTTCGAGCGATTTCTTAAATAAACCCGATTTCTCCCAAAATTCGAGTATCCTCTCCTCTCTATGGGAAAAAGACTCATTTTCCTCAGCTTCAAACATATAAGATCCTTTTTAACCTAACATCATAGCAATAAATCATTAATCATGCTATAATTACATTGGGGGTGTAAAGGTTTCGACTTGGAAACAAAGTACCCGTGGCATGCGGAGGACGTCGGTTGGCCTCCTTAATCATCCGATAAAACAATAAACGGCAAAACCGTTGAAGCAGAAGACCTCTTAGGAGGAATCGCTGCTTAATAAAGCCGCCTAAGACCTAACAGTCTTCGGCAGCCGGTGACCTTAGGGCCTGACCAGGAGCGTTAGGGCCACCGTCATCAACCCTGGTATGACCCCTTAGTTTCTATGTTTCCAATTAAGGGATTCGAGATCGTAAGAAACACATTAACCTCTTATGGGGCGCCTTCCTTAGGGTTAATGTAACACGGAGGCGATAAGCATGTAGTCATGGATAGGGAGTTTGCTAAGGACGAGAGTTCGATTCTCTCCACCTCCAATCCAAATTAAGGCTTCAGTTTTACGACTGAAGCTTTTTGTTTTTAGTGACATACAACACAAAATTCATACTCAAAAATCCCACTGCGCAAAGCTCAATTACGCACTATTTACGCACTAGACTGGACGAAACCGCCGTAAAACTTCCTTGGTTTTTGAGATTTTTATGCTATACTTTCGCAACAACTATAAGGTTATCGATCCACCTATGAAAAATAGTCACCCAAAGAAATTTGCATTGATTGGTCTCCCAGGAAGTGGAAAGTCTACATTTGCCTCCAAGCTTGGTAAAATCTTAAACATTCCCGTTCATCACCTGGATAGACACATGTTCGAGCCAGGTGGAAAGAAAAGAGACAAGCAAGAATTTATAGAAACTCAAAGGGCTATGCTTGATGAAAAAGCCTGGGTGGTCGAAGGATGTTCGTTTTCGACTTTTGAGATGAGATTCGCTAAGGCTGATGTTCTAATATATTTTCACTTTTCCCGACTCGT
>JABDAY010000062.1 GCA_013288895.1 Chlamydiota bacterium
TGGGGTCACCGGGATTTTTATCTGGATGATATTTTAAGGCATTTTTTCGATAGGCTTTTTTAATCTCATCTTGCGATGCGCCCTTCGAGATGCCTAGCCTTTCGTAATAGTCAGACATAATTAAGCGTAAGTGTTGCTTGGATTGCTGCCAAAGCCGCCACCAGGAGCGCTTTCTCTGTCTCTATTGCGGAAGCCACTGGGTTTTGTCTTTTTATATTTCAAAGCTGCCTTTGATTTTGCGCGGCTTTTTACAGAAGGTTTGTCGTAAAAGCGATGAGCCTTAGCAGCTTTCATGACCCCTTCTTTGTCTAGTTTCTTTTTTAGAGCTCTCAGCGCTTTGTCTAGAGGCTCTCCCATACGTACTTTAACACTTGTCATGTAAATTCCCTTTAAGTTTAGACGTTATACCCCAAGTAAGTTCAAAAATTGAGGAAAATTATTTTTCTTTTCTCTGCGTCCTCTGCGTCTCAGTCTTCACTCTGCGCTGATGAAATTCGGGGTCTTAATATCTAAATGCCGAATTTCATCAGCGCAGAGTGAAGACTGAGACGCTGAGACGCAGAGGACGCAGAGAAAAGAAATTATTTTTTTATGTTACTCCCCCAAATTTCGAATCAGGTTGTATATAGAACCAATATTCTATGAAATTTATCCTTAATATTCAATGCAAATAAATTAATTCAGCTTGTGAGTTTGCAGCGAACTCGCCATTTAAATATTTTTTATATACTTCGTCCGGAGAAAACAAAGAAAAAGTTACTAGTGGTATCTTGAGGGCGAAGCTAAGGGTTTGTGCGATGATGGCGCCGACGCGGGTTCCTGTATAGGTTCCGGGGCCAATGGCCACAGCGATGTAGTCTAATTCTTGTAGATTAAAGGTCGCTATTAGCGGCATGAGAGTTTTCGAGAGCTGTTTTGCATTAAAAATATTTTTTTGATCTAGAATAGTCCCTTGCTTGCTAAGCGCGATTAAGGCACAATCTGTGGTGGTATCGATCATTAAACTTGTCATAGTAGAAAATTATAAGGTTTGATAGAGTTTTTTGACTATCGCAAAAAAAAGGGTATTTAATGGACGAAAATTTTGAAGAGACATTGGCCGAAGCAGTACAAGACTCCTTGGATGAAGATAAAGTGGAAAAAATAGCGGCGGGACTGCCAAAACAGGTGTTTATTATGCCACTCAGCCGTCGCCCTTTCTTTCCAGGAATGGCGGCTCCTATTTTCATCGAACAGGGGGCCTATTACGAGGTCCTTAAAGATATAGCGAATACTGAGCACAAATGTATCGGTTTATTTCTCACCAAAAAAGAGGATGCTAATCTCTATAAAATTTCCTATAACGATCTTCATTCCGTCGGAATTTTAGCCAGGATTTTGCGGATCATTCCCATGGAGCATGGGGGCGCTCAGGTAGTGCTTAATATGGAAAAAAGAATTTCCGTTGAAAGACCAATGAGGGGAAAAACTCTAAGAGCACATGTTAACTATCACGATGATATTACTACGGGGATTTCTAAAGAGCTCAAGGCCTATTCTATTAGCATCATCACAACGATTAAAGAGCTGCTTAAGCTCAATCCTCTTTTCAAAGAGGAGCTTCAAATATTTCTTGGCCACTCTGATTTTACAGAACCTGGAAAGCTCGCTGATTTTGCCTGCGCACTCACCACAGCTTCGCGCGATGAGTTGCAAGATGTTTTAGAAACTTTTGATTTGCAAAGCCGGATTGATAAAGCTTTGATGCTTCTTAAAAAGGAACTCGATTTGAGCAAACTTCAAAACAGCATTAACCAAAAAATTGAAGCGACTATTTCTAAAACTCAAAGAGAATTTTTTTTAAGAGAGCAGCTAAAAACGATTAAAAAGGAACTCGGTCTTGAAAAGGATGATAAAAGTGTCGATGTTGAAAAATTTAAGGGTCGGCTCGAGAAAAGAAAAGTGCCTGATGATGTGATGACAGTGATAAAAGAAGAGCTCGAAAAACTAAACGTTTTAGAAGTGCAGTCTTCTGAATATGCCGTTTGCCGCAACTATCTCGATTGGCTTACTATTATCCCTTGGGGAATTTACAACGAAGAGCCCTTGGAGCTAAAAGCTGCGGAAAAAATATTAGATGAAGACCATTATGGCCTTGAAGATATTAAGGAAAGGATCCTTGAATTTATTAGCGTCGGCAAGCTCTCTGGCGGAGTGAAGGGAAATATTATTTGTCTTGTGGGTCCTCCGGGCGTTGGGAAAACGAGCATCGGTAAAAGTATTGCACGCGCGCTAGGCAGGCAATTTTTCCGCTTTTCTGTAGGGGGGATGAAAGATGAGGCGGAGATTAAAGGGCATAGGAGAACCTACATCGGATCGATGCCGGGAAAACTGATTCAGGCGCTCAAGCTCACGCAAACAATGAACCCTGTCATTATGCTCGATGAAGTGGATAAGATGGGTAATAGCTATCATGGCGATCCCGCTTCTGCTCTTTTGGAAGTGCTCGATTCAGAGCAGAACAAAGATTTTCTCGATCACTACTTGGACGTAAGATGTGATCTTTCTAAAGTCCTTTTTATTGTCACGGCCAACGTACTTGATACCATTCCGGAGCCTTTAAAGGACAGGATGGAAGTGCTCCGCCTTTCCGGGTATATTCAGGAAGAAAAAGTAGAGATAGCAAAAAGATTCCTTCTGCCGCGTAATCAGACCGCTATGGGGCTTAAAAGTACAGATGTTTCCTTTACCAAAGAATCTTTTGAACACATTATCAATGGCTACGCAAGAGAAGCTGGTGTGAGGAATTTAGAAAATACCATCAAAAAGATTTTGCGGAAGGTTGCTGTAAAAATTGTGAGGGGCAGAGAAAAAAACAAGGTCTTTAAAGAGGTGGAAATCACACCCAAAAATTTGAATGGCTATTTGGGCAAACCCATTTTTACCACAGACCGCTACCATAAAAAAACTCCTGTTGGCGTCTGTATGGGGCTTGCATGGACTTCTATGGGAGGCGCCACCCTCTATATTGAATCGGTAAAAACCCATGCTGAAAAGACAGAGATGAAACTCACAGGTCTTGCAGGAGAGGTGATGAAAGAATCTTCTCAAATTGCCTGGACCTACTTGCAAAGTGTTAGGGAACAATATGCCCCAGGAATCCCTTTTTTCGAAAAGTCTTTAATTCACGTTCATATTCCCGAGGGGGCGACGCCGAAAGATGGACCTTCAGCCGGCATTACGATGACAACTGCTTTACTTTCACTTTTAACTAACACTCCTGTAAAAGAAAATCTCGGGATGACAGGAGAGTTGACTTTGACAGGAAAAATCCTCCCCATTGGAGGGGTAAAAGAAAAGCTGATTGCTGCCAGAAGATCTGGTGCGACAACTCTCATTTTCCCCAAAGATAATCAACGAGATTATGACGAACTTCCCAAATATGTTAAAAAAGGGATAGAGGTCCATTTTGTCGATCATTACAAGGAAGTCTACGATGTCGCATTCTCTAAAAAATAAGTTTCTTCATCCAGATGTTTTGGAAAAAAAAGTCGAAGAAATAAAAAAAGAAGGGAAGACTATTGCTACATTAAATGGATCTTTCGATCTGCTCCATGCAGGGCATCTTGAGATTATTCATGAGGCTGCAAAAGTTGCCGATGTTTTGATTGTCGCATTAAATAGCGACGCTTCCATAAAAAAATACAAAAGTCCCCTCCGCCCGATTATCCCCCTGGACTATCGGATGCAGATGATGGCAGCTTTGGGCGCTGTGGATTATGTCACCTTTTTTGAGGAGACAGACCCGATTGCCCTTTTGACAAAAATCAAGCCTCACGTGCATGTTAATGGGTCAGAATACGGTGAGAATTGTATTGAGGCGGACGCGGTGAAAAAATTTGGGGGGAAAATCCACATTGTTCATCTGGTGCCCGGCCTCTCCACCTCTAAAATCATACAGACTATTAAGGCAACATGCGATTAATTGGCGGGTTTGATAATGAAAAGCAAGCGCATCACTTTTCCTGCTTTCTATTAAAGGAAGGGATTGAGAATACCTATGAAAAAGGGTCTTTCCGGATTTGGGTGGAGGAGGAAGATGATGCAGAAAGAGCTTCCGGGTGGCTCGAAAAATTTAAAGAGAACCCTAACGATCCGATCTTTTCAGATATTTCTCTTTCGCCTAAAGTGATCGCAACAGAGGCAAAAAAACATCTCGCTTTTAAAGTTAAAGTTGAGATGGGGTCTTTCCGTTTTTCCTTCACCCATTTTATCATCATACTCTGCACTTTTTTGTTCATTTGGAATCAAATGGAAGAAATAAGCATCAAGGAATATTATGGCCCCGTAGGGGAGGAACTCACTCTCACACCTCTAGAGCAAGAGCTTCTTTTTGATTACCCTGAAAATATGCAAAAGCTAGATGCTTTGGTGAAATCAGAGTCTGTTCGGGATTACAAAAGTATACAAGATATGCCACTGGGCGAAAAAACCTTATTTGCAAAGGCAGAAAGTACCCCTACGTGGAAAGGGTTTTATCATTACTATAATTCCCCAAATAAATCGGAGATCCACTTATTCGAAAAAATCCGAGAGGGGGAAGTTTGGAGACTTTTTACCCCTTGCCTGCTTCATGGTAATTTTTTGCATATTCTTTTCAATATGGCTTGGGTTTTGATCCTAGGCAAAATGATTGGACAGCGGGTCCTCTTATGGCGTTACCTATTTCTCATTTTTGTAAGCGCCATCCTTTCAAATGTTGCCCAATATTTTGTGGGAGGCCCCTTTTTTTTAGGCTATTCAGGGGTTGTTGTTGCGATGGCTGGATTTATTTGGGTAAGGCAAAAAGTCGCTCCCTGGGAAGGTTACCCTCTACAAAAATCGACTGCAGTTTTTCTCCTTCTTTTTGTGTGTGCCATGTTTGCTCTGGAAGTGGGGTCTTTTTTTCTTACGGTTTTTAAAGTGACAACCCTCTCTGCCCAAATTGCCAATACAGCGCACGTTGTGGGCGGCCTTGTCGGCATGTTGATAGCGAGAATCCCCTTCCTGTCAAGGAGTGGGAAATGAGCCCTAAAGATATCACCATTTTAGGCTGTTCAAGCCAGCAACCTACCCGTCATCGGAATCATGGGGCCTACATCGTCCGTTGGAATGATGAGGGGCTCCTCTTCGACCCGGGGGAAGGGACGCAGCGGCAGTTTATTTTCGCCAATATCGCCCCTACAGTTGTTACCCGCATTTTCGTAAGCCATTTCCACGGCGATCACTGTTTAGGCCTAGGCTCTATGCTCATGCGCCTTAACCTAGATAAAGTCACCCATCCGATCCATTGCTACTATCCCGCTAGCGGAAAAGCCTATTTTGACAGGTTGCGCTACGGAAGCGTCTATCATGAACTGATCACGGTGGTAGAACACCCTGTAAAAGAAGAGGGACTTGTCCACGAAGATGACAATTTTATTATCGAAGCAAAATTTTTGGAGCACGGTATTGATAACCTCGGATGGAGGATCACAGAAAAAGATGTGCGCAAATTTGACAAAGAAAAACTTCTTGCAAGAGGGGTGAGAGGACCGCTTGTCAGAACGCTTGAAGAGCAAGGTTCAGTTGACATAGAAGGTGATCGAGTCAAACTAGATGAAGTGAGCTGGATCAAAAAAGGGGATGTTCTAGCAGTCGTCATCGATACCAAATATTGCAAAGCTGCTATCGACGTTGCAAAAGATGCAAAAGTCCTCCTTTGTGAAAGCACCTACCTCGAAGAACATCGCGACCTTGCGGAAAGCCACTCCCACCTCACCGCAAAACAAGCCGCTCAAATTGCCAAAAAAGCGGGTGTCGATCTTCTCATCCTCACCCACTTCTCAGCCCGCTACCAAGATTCCCGCGTCTTCGAAGAGGAAGCAAAAAAAACCTTCCCCAACTCCATCGCCGCCGAAGACCTCAAAACCATCCAATTTCCGAAGTAGCTAGGAAGATCCTAGCGACCAAAATACGATACATGCTGTTTTGGTCGCGACTATTTTACGATATATCGTATTTTGATCGAAAAAATGTTTATATTGAAAAAATCTATCTTTTCTTAGGCCCAATGGGCCTAAATGCAAATTTAAATCTAATATTTCGGAGGGCCGGAGTGGCGCCTATTTTTTAAGGTCGGCAATGAGGAGCTCGAGCTCTGTGAGAAGAGATTTGGTTCCTTCGGGGTGTTCTATGAAGGAGCGGATGATTTTGTATAGATCTGCGTCGGGATCGCCCTTGTTGAATTCCGTTGCGGCTTTTAAAAGGGAGACGTTTTCAGAAGCGCCGTCGACATTAAGTGGCTGCTCAAGAATATTATTAATAATCTCTGCAGCATCTTTAATGTCTTCTTGCTTCATACTGATTTGGCCTCTGTGCTTAATTGGAGAATATCCTTGGCAAACTCTGTAGCATTTGCATTATAAGGATCGTTTGCAAAAGTATTGATATGGTTCGCAAATTTCGTGACAAGCGAAGGGAGATTTTCCCCTTGAACATTCTGAGTGTTATAAAGAGGGGATGTCCCTCCGACTGGTGATGTCATATCTTCTAGATAACATACGCGGTTTTTTGATGCAAGACACGATCCTATAAAACAGCAGCTCCCGCTAGGCGCGGGAGCTGCTGAGTAAAAATAATTTAAAAAATTATCGCTGTAATTTTAAAAAAGCAGTTCCATCCCGGTTTAGCCAGGCCCCACCATAAGGCAATCAGGCAAGTTGATTTTTCTTGGCTGAACTATACTTGG
>JABDAY010000063.1 GCA_013288895.1 Chlamydiota bacterium
ATAAGCTTGTTAGTGGCGCGTAAGAGACGGTTCATAAGGGAAACATTTTGTTTGATTGTGTCATCTAAAAGAATGACGATCTCATCGTACTCCCCTTTATCGGCGGCGCGCAAGGCAGCGTAGAGAGTTTTAGCTGAAACATTGCGTATAAGGTGTTTTTTTGGGCCAGGCGCATATTCCTCAAGAGAGTCAATTAATCTAAGAGGGGTCAGGGGTGCATAGTGGTGGTACTTCATGCCGGGGGAAATAATCGCATTGGACGTTGTTCCAAGTTTGACTTTAAGAATGTTTTCTATCTCTTCTTGAGTGATCGATCCAGGGCGGAGAAAAAGGGGCCTTTCTGGGTTATAAAGACTGATCACTGTCGATTCGATTCCTAGCTCTGTATCGCCCCCATCTATCGCTGCTATGAGCCTACCCTCAAAATCATCAACGATATGTTCGAGCTTAGTTGAGCTGGGTTTTCCGGAGAGATTTGCCGATGGGCCTACGAGTGGGCGTCCCACGAGAGAAATAAGCTCACGCGCAATAGAATGTCTCGGCATTCTTACGGCAATCGTGTCCAGTCCAGCGGAAACAATAGCAGGAATATTGTAATTGCGTTTTAAAATGATTGTCAAAGGCCCTGGGAAAAAAGGGTCTGCAAGAACGTAAAATTCGAAGGGAATTTCACGCGCAATCATGGGGAGCTGATCAAAGGAGCTGATGTGAGCGATAAGGGGGTTATCGGCAGGGCGATTTTTAAGGGTAAAAACTTTCCTAATCGCCGTTTCATTAAAAATATCGGCGCCAAGGCCGTAAACAGTTTCTGTAGGGAAGGCAACGACTTCCCCATCCTTTAAAAATTGGGCCCCTTTTGAAAGTTCCTTTGACGATAAAATTAACATTAGACTAGTATAGCCCTCATGAGAATTAAATCAAATGCCTGGATTGTACTTATCTATGCCCTCTTCGTCCTAGCAGGGGGTTTGACAGGTTATATGACTGCTGGAAGTAAAATTTCTCTTTACGCCGGTTGTATATCTTTTATTTTACTTGGCTTAGCCTCCATTGGAATTTACAAGGCAAAAACCTTTGGATATATGACAGCGCTTGTACTCATATTAATTTTAGATGCCTTCTTCACCTTCCGCTATGTCCAAACCCTTAAGTTTTTTCCCGGCGGCTTTATGGCCCTCCTCTCCTTAGTAACCCTCATCGTCCTTGTCTATAGACTTCGAAAAGCCGCGAAGGGTTAACCTATTTCAGGAAATCCCCACTCTTCTCTACGCTTGTTGTATTCCTCAACCGGGAACTGAACAAGAACAGGCTTTTTCGCAGGATCAAGCCAAAAGATCAGCTCCTTTAATTTCTCCTCCTCCATAGCTGTACACCCCGCCGTTCCCCGCTCGGGCCCACGCCACAGATGGAAAAAAATACAAGACCCCTTGTGTGGAACCTGCTCTACGTTGTAATTTACAAAAATCCCCCATTTATAAAGGTCGATCGACAAAATCTTTTCTGAAGAGTTCCAATCTCTCGGCGTATCTCTATAGACAAACCGGTTATAATAAATAGACTTGGGGTCATCTACACACTCCAAATACTCATCAGCTTTGATGTAAGGCATCTTGATGTCACACTCCTGAAAACCAAATATAGGGCCAAAAGTAAAGATCCCCGCGGGGGTTTTCATATCCCCTTCCCGCTTTTCGTGAGTGATCCCCTTCTGCCCAATCACCACCGGATGCGCATCTAAAAGCTCCCATGCAGCACCACATTTCTCATACCGATACATATGCCCATCGTGGCCAGCCCATCCCGCCGCAAGAACAACACACAGTTGAAGACACTCCATTTTGCTATAGTTCCTTTGTTTTTCTTCTAGCCGTTGCAGCCCTGCAGGCTGCAGTTGTATGTTTATTCCTATCACCTGGGGCGTTGCCCCAGGCTACATAGTTTTAGCCCTTCGGGGCTATGGGAAAATAACACAATTTATTTATATTTGACTAGAACAATTATCGCTTCGTCACAACATCCCAGTTGATGTTTTGAAAGAAGGCGTCGATGTATTGCTGCTTTGCAAGCCCATATTGGGTGATGTAGGCGTGTTCAAAGACGTCCATCACCAGGAGAGGTTTCCCTCCGGCTAGATGGCCGACATCGTGTTCGTTGATCCACATGTTGATCAGCTTGCCGCTTTGGGGATCTTGATACATAATCACCCAGCCAATGCCTCGAGTTAAGCCAACTGCGATAAAATCCTTTTTCCAGGCGTCATAACTTCCAAACTCTGCGACAATTTTCTGGTAGAGAGAAAATTTAGAGTCTAAAACCCCTTTGCCGCCCAAATTTTCGAAATAAAGCTCGTGCAGCCTCATTCCGTCCATCTCCCAGCCTAGACGCCTTTTTAGCGCTGTAAAGGCATAAGTAGAGGTGTCCATCTCTTTTAGAGTATCCAAAAGGAGATTTGTATTTTTTACGTATCCCTGATACAGCTGAAAATGCATTTTAAGCAGATCATCCCCAAACCCGTTCATTCCAAGCAAATTTGAATAATCTTTGGGTTGATACTGAGCCGCGCTGAGCAAAGAGATAAAACATACTCCGCATAACAATAACATTCTTCTCATAAATTCCTCTTATATGTTTCGACAAGTCCATTAATAATACCGCCTCGCACACCCTCTTCTTCCATCTTTTTAATACCGTAAATAGTTGTCCCCCCGGGCGAGGCAATCCGATAAGTCACTTCAGCAGGAGTTTTCCCTGAAAATTTAAGAAGTTCGACAGATCCTTTAATCATTTGGAGGGTAAATTCTTTTGCTTCATCAGCTGTTAGTCCCATGTAAATTCCCGCCTCTATCATCGCTTCAATAATCAAATAGATAAAAGCAGGCCCAGATCCAGCAAGTGCACTAATGGCATTGATTTTGCTCTCAGGAACCCAGGGGAGAAGGCCAAGCCCTTTAAAAAGGGTGTTTATTTTCTCTTTTTGCTGAGGAGATAAGCTATGATCCTCTACGATTCCAATAACCGCCTCATTACAGACAAGAGCGAGATTAGGCATGATACGTAGAAGGGTGACGTGGGGAAAATGGGTTCTTAAAGTGTCAAGCGTCACACCAGCCAACATACTAATCAAAATCTGCTCTTTTGTAAGCGATGCCCCTATTTCTTTAGAAATTGTCCCCAGTTCTTTAGGTTTCACTGCTAAGAGTACAATTTCTCTCCCTTTAATAGCATCTGCTTTTTTGTCATGTCGTTTGCACAACACAACATCATGCGCTTTTGCAAAATGCTCAGCAAAAGCGCTTCCCATAGAACCAGGACCGATGACAACTATTTTCATTAGAAGCTTAAGCGGAAGTTTAGATCCACTCCATAGTAGTTGTATGTATTAGCAGGCAGACCGAGAAAAATCCCTGTCGATGTTTCCGCTGTAGAACTCCCATCTCGCCAATATTCATAAAACGGGGTGACGATCACTTGAAACCGTTTACTGCATGTCAAAGAAAATTCAAGAGGCATTGCTGCATAATAGTTATTGACGGTTGAATTGATCACCCATCGCGCACCTTTTAGCGGGTTGATAGTCACGGTAGGGAAGATCTGAGGCATCCATGTGAAATCGAATCCAAGGGTAAACCATGAGCTCATCTCGATATCTGTCTCAAACCCAAGAGGAACATAAAACTCGTTGTATCTAAAACGGACAGAGCTATGTGGTATCGGTGTTGTTAATTTTTGATCGACGTAGCGGAAGCCAAGGCCTGAATAGAAAGTCAGTAAAAACCCCCCTTCTCCAGATGCAAATGTCCAACCTAGCCGTTCCTGGCCATCCATGAACCGAAAAGTACGGGTGTCAGGAGAGGCATGCATTTTTCCTTCTTTCCAATCAAATTTTCCGGCAGCATAAATAAAGTTTTCCGGTCTATATTCATACATCCCTTGGACACCCCCAAGATTGCCGGTAAAGGACGGAGTCCCTTTAGGCTTGAAATGCACACGAGTATAATCTCCCCCTACCATGAAGTAGGAAGAAAACACTTCTCTACACGGACACTCACACATTGGAGTAGCTTCCTCTTTAGGTGCAGGCCTTAGAAAATCTTCCATCTCGCCTAACATTGTAGAAAGATCCTCCATAATCGGAGAAGAACTAGCAGAATATCCAGAAACACTCATACTAAGTGCGCACAACGCGAACCACAGACTATTTTTATTCATAACCACCCCTTTTTTTCCACCTTATCACAAAGCCTCTGAAATTGGGAATAAAAAATTTTATGGATCTTATTTCTTTGTTTTTGATAAGTTGTAGTTTTTAAAATAGGAGCAACATTTTATGAAAAACTTACTCATCCTGACTACCTACTTTTTCTCGACACTCTTTGCAAACACTAATACCTCAGAAACATTCTCGAGAGATCGGCTCGTGGAGTTTTATGACGTATTCCTCCTAGAAGAAAAAGACATACTAGCCACAGTTGGCTTGACAACTGGCAGCAATACAAACAATCGAGATCCATTCACACCCCCTCCAAATCCCCCACCACCCCCCTTCAAGACAAACTTGCTTCCAGTCGTGCTCGTCAATGATAGCGGCCTCCCAGATGCGGATGTATATGTGCTTGTAACTACCGGAGCCGAGACTAATGGTACCCAGTATTGGGGCAGTGTCAACACATCTCCAGGATCTAACTTTGGTGTAGTGAGTTATGTAACCGTCAGTGGCCAAAATGGCTCAACTTATACTGTCTCATTATCTCAGCTTCCTGTCGGAAGCACGGGACGAGTGCTCTATCTTCCAGCAATCAGCGGTGGTATTATTTGGTTTTCTATGGGGTCAGCACTAAATATGCCCAGTACGGGAAACGCCATTACACAACCTAACTTTACTAACCCTACAGACCCAAATTACAATATAAACTACGACATATTTGAACTCGCCTATGTGCCAACGGGATCCCCAGCAGTTGCTTGCGATGCAACAGCAGTGAGCTTCTTCTCAATACCATTATACGGATATTTAGCCGGAGCTACAAGCGAAGCTTCAAACACAGGGTTGTATCAACCCCGAAGCTATATCATGGCGCAAGCCGCCGCCATGCTTAATTCTACCGTAGAGAACGCGCAATGGAATAAGCTCCTGTTGCAAAATGGCAGCACCATTGTCAGGCTGTTATCGACAGGCAAATCAATATCTACTACAACTGAATTTGACGTCAACTACCTGGATAATCCCGGAGCTTATGGATACAGTTACATCGGCGATATTTGGGATGGCGGCACGTCTGCTTATTATCACATGAACCCTTTAAACATTACAGTGACGGTTACCAATCCTCCTGCTAATGCTGGTACATGGACATATGCCGGGAATGTTCCGACCACTGGTCCAAATACGGGCAAGCTTGTTTTCATGGCAGTGACTGGAGGAGCCCCCGCAACCATGTCATTTCCTGTGCCGTCAACATCGACAACACCACCGGGAACCGACTCTTTTCAAATTTTCTCGGGCATCAACTTCAACTCTACTGCCTCTCCTACTGCAGGTGACGTTAACGATGCTCTAAGCAAATTAGTTCAAGAGGCTATCATTGCAGGGCTACTACCCACTACTAACATGGTTGATCTCACTTACCTCGCAGACAATCAGGCTAATTTCTACACCGTTAATAGCAATTTAAGCTCGACTGGCCAGTCAAAAGGACCGTGGTATGATGTGTATTCCAAAGCGCTTCACTCTTTGGGTTCGATCTATACTTATGCATTTGATGAGCCGTTGTGGCCTAATGTGCTGCTTAGCTCTCCCTTTACCAACAACCAAACCTACATTGGAATAACCATTAACAGCGTGCAATAACCATGGAAAATAGAAAATTCAACTACCCCATCCATCCACTGATAAAAAATCGGTGGTCGCCAAGATCAATGACGGGCGAGGAGATGAGCGATGAAGAGCTGATGCCCCTGTTTGAGGCAGCGAGGTTTGCCCCGTCGTCTTATAATGGACAGCCCTGGAGGTTTCTTTACGCTAAGAGGAATACCCCTTTGTGGGATCAGTTTTTTGATCTTATGATCGACTTTAACAAATCTTGGACAAAGAATGCGGCAGTATTAGTTGTAGTTATTTCCAGAACTATCTTTGAACATAATAACAAACCTGAGCGGACACATAGTTATGATACCGGCGCAGCATGGATGTCTCTGGCCCTAGAAGGTACGGGAAGGGGCTATGTTGTCCACGGAATGGAGGGTTTTGACTACGATAAGGCTAAAAAGGTCCTTGGCATCCCCGATGACTATAATGTTGAGGCCATGATTGCGATTGGAAAGCTCG
>JABDAY010000064.1 GCA_013288895.1 Chlamydiota bacterium
CCCTTTTGTGTCAGAGGTCATCTCCATCGAAAAAGCGGGGACATCTGCAGGTGGCGGGGCTACCTCCTCTTCATCATCTTCTCCAGGCGTCCCTTTTTGCTTTTTCCTTCCCTGAAGCTCTTCCGGAACCTCGTCTACTTTTTCAACATAGAATTGTTTAAAGTCTGCTCCGGGTGGTCCCTCTTTTTTTGTTGGTCCTACCTCCTTAGATCCACCGGGCCCCACTGGTTTTACGTTATCAGACATGCATCACTCCTACCTGAAAATTTAAGAGAAGATCGGGCACGCACGCGGGCACGGGCACGGGCACGAAAGAGAAGAGAGTTCAGCCTTTTTTTTCTTTCGTGCCCGTGCCCGTGCCCGCGTGCGTGCCCGATCTTTTTCTTCATTGTTTCTTCCTCTTCCTGCGATGGTGGATAGAGACTCCCATTTCATCTGTTTCAAGGGTTTCTTTGTATTCGATCTCTGCTTTGACCTCTTTGTCCCACTCTTTTCTGTGAGTCTTTAGTTTTTCCACATCTTGCTGCCTTTTGAGCATCTCTTGTCTGGCCGCATCGACCGCTTTTTCTGCAGTGGCTACGACTTTTTTCTGGTCTTGTACTTTTTGCTCCTTTTGGCGTTGCTTTTCTTCGACGACCTTCAGATAGCTTTTCATCTGCTGGATCTTGGGAGAAGTGGTTCCGGTGTCGAGCTCATTCCTTAATTGAGCCAGTTTATCTTCTCTATGCTCCTTTACCTCATCCCTCTCCTTTTCGACCTCTTTAAGCTTTTTTTCCTCATTTTGTAAAATTTCTTTTTTCTCTTTAAGGACTTTTTCAGCTTCATCTAGCTTTTTTTGCTTAATAGTAACGAGTTCGTGCAGAGGGTATTTAGTCATTTTAGACCTCTCCTCTATTATTTAAATAGAGCTCTTAGCTGTTGCAGGGTTTCTTCGAAGCTGGATTTTTCGCTTACTTCCTGTTTTAAAAAGCGATTGACTTTGTCGATGTATTTAATAGCAAAATCCGCCGCCTTATCTGAGCCAGGTTTATATTCGCCGATTCTAATTAAGAGTTCATTTTTCTTGTAGTTTGCGAGCACTTCCCGGACCTTCCCGATAAGTTGGAGATGTTCTTTGTCTACGATGTGAGTTAAAATACGGCTAATTGACGACAAAACATCGATAGCGGGGTAATGGTATTGCCTTGCAAGTTCGCTCGATAAAATAATATGTCCATCCAGGATCGATCTCACTTCATCAGAGACAGGCTCATTTAAATCATCTCCGGCAACAAGAATAGTATAAAAAGCTGTGATGGAACCTTTTTCTGAATTGCCCGATCTTTCGAGGAGTTTTGGCAAGATTGCAAAGACAGATGGAGTAAAACCGGCCCTTGCAGGAGGCTCTCCGGCGGCAAGACCCACTTCTCTTAGCGCTCTTGCAAAACGGGTCACTGAGTCCATCATCAAAATAACGGTTTTACCCTGGTTTCGGAAATATTCGGCAATGGCAGTTCCCACATATGCCGCGTTTATTCGTAGTTGAGCTGCCTGATCAGAAGTGGAAACAATGATGACAGATCTCTCCATCCCCTCTTTGCCCAGATCATTTTCTAAAAATTCTCTCACTTCCCGCCCCCGCTCGCCGATGAGTGAGATCACATTAATATCGGCTTTGGCGTTACGGGCTATCATCCCTAAGAGGGTGGACTTCCCCCCGCCTGCCGCAGCAAAAATTCCCACCCGCTGCCCTTTGCCTGAAGTGAGTACTCCATCGATGCAACGGACTCCTACTGACAGGGGTTCTTTGATGATCCCCCTTTTTAAAGGGTCGGGAGGTGGATTGATGACTGGCCAGGTTTCCTCTAATGTAAGCGGTCCTTTAGTATCTAGATCTAAAGGCTCGCCAAGGCCATTTAAAACCCTTCCTAGAAGCTCAGGTCCTATTTTAATATGGAGAGGCATATGGGTGGGAATCACCTCGGAAGAAGACCCAATACCCGTCATCTCACCCAAAGGGGAAAGATAGACCTCTTCTTTCGTAAAACCGACCACCTCAGCAATCAGAGGTTCCCCCTCACGCTTGATCAAGCAGACCTCTCCCATTTTAACCTGGGGGATCACGGCTTTGATGAGCATACCGACGATTTCGGTAATTCTTCCATGGACGGTCGAGAGCTCTAAATCTTCAAGGTGAGAAATCAGTTTGTCGACATCTTTCATGAGTGGTATCCAGCTTTTTCACATTTTAAGAGAAGATCGGGCACGCACGCGGGCACGGGCACGGGCACGAAATCCGGAAGAAAAAGAGAGCTCAGACCTTTTTCTCTTTCGTGCCCGTGCCCGTGCCCGCGTGCGTGCCCGATCTTCATCTTTTTCATAGCTGTATCTGCATTAACATTTTAAAGGAGGAAATGGCATTTGATAAAACAACGGAGGAAAATTCTAAAAGCTGTTGGGCTTTGTTCATTTTTAATTGTATGAGGAGCATATCTCCCGGATTGATCTGCTCTCCCTTATCCTTCAGATTCTGCAGCTGTTTTTTTGCTCCGAGAAGTTGGGATTGACCATCTGTGACCATGCCGACGAATCTTTCAATCACATTTTTAGAAGTGGAAGGTGTTTCCGGAACTTGCTCCGCACCTAGTTTGCTCGCCGCAGAGCGCAAAAGGGAGTTTGATTCTTTTAATTTGCTGTCCAATAATCTTTTATGCGCTTCGTTTACCTTAAGATTGGGGTACGACAGCTGATTTTGAATCCCTCCCAAAGCTATACTTGCGTTATTTGTCTGAGCAAGAAGATTGTCGTAAGATGGAGAGGGCAACGCGCCTCCGTGAGCAAGATCAAAAGGGGAGATCTGGGCTGCCATTGGCCTCTGAGGGGCGCCAGCGGGCTGGCTCATATACTCTTTAAAAGAGGTATCTTCTGGAGTACCCATTTTCTGTTCTGCTGCCTTGCTTGGGCCCACGGCTGGCGTTGTACCAATACGGTCTATTGGCGGCGGCTGAGGAGTCGTCATTATTTCTTACCTTTATCTTTCTTTTTCCCTTCACCCTTCTGCGCTTGCATCGGAGGAAGGGGCTTTTTCACAAATTTTTCTACAAAATCGAGGGCATTCCCTGCGAGCTCTTTAATCGCGGGATCGTGCGCTGTTTTAATCGTCTCTTCTAATTGTTTTTCCCCGGTTGCTACTTCTGTAGGAGTTAAGCAAAGGGCGAAGCCCAAAAAGGCTTTTGCCATCTCGTTGTGAGCTTCTTTTGCAAGAACATCACGGAAGGCTTGTATAGCCTGCTTCAGCTCGAGTTTACATAAATGAAGATATCCCGTTCCTAATTGGGGTAACGTATTTTCAGGTTTAAGAAGAGCTGCTGCTTTAAAAAGTTTAATAGCTGCATCTTCGTCCGCCTGGTTAACGGCGATAAAGCCAGCTTCAACAAAGTGGATGTAGCTGTCTTTGTATTGTGCAAATTTTTCCATAGTTTAATCCTTTCAATATTATTGAGATTTTTGGTTACGGACAGCGTTATTAATCACCGACTGAATCTGGTTGACAAGGTTCGATATCGAGTCCCCAATCTGTGTCACCTGACTCATCTGGAATTGCAGCAAAATAAATTTACCCGGCGTTGCAGAGGAGATCCGGCTAGCAACCGCACGTACGGCTGACACCACTTTACTTTGTAGACTTATATACTGCTTAATCAACGTTGCAAACGTTATTGTTCCCCATTGGCTTTCACCCATATAAAATCCTTCTGTTACTTATTTTTTGTTTGTTATCTTACCAATAACTTTTTGCAATGCTGCATATCCGTGTAGCAAAACACCTAATTGATCAAAATCTTTAGTCTCGGCTCCGGTTCTAAGCAGATTTTTTAATTCTGCAATTTTTCCCTCAATAGCCTTTAACAAGGCATTTGCTTTAGCAGGATCGGCCTTTAAATCCTTTTCGAGATCAAACTCAAAAAGACCCTTTCCCTTTTTTTCTAGTCCAAACATAAAAGACTCCTTTATTGCAGATTGTAGTTAATCTTAAATTTTAATCCATCTTTTTCGAGAAGCACCATATTTGATTGAATGGATGTGATGTTCATTCCATCGAGAAGTTCGCCCACAGATAATATTTTTCCATTAATCACAACTGAGTTTTCATTTCCCCCTTTTTTCGAATTGCCCGTGATTTGATATTGGCTAGTTAAATCGATCCGTGCGCTTTCTTGGGTTGTCATGACTACATAATTTTTAATTGAACGGACGCCCATAAGGGTCTTTATGGTGCCTAAAAACTGGGTAAAAGGAGCACTCTTCGACGAGTCGACGGCGCCCATGAAGATCACATCTCCATTATTTAATTGGAAAGTGACACCGCCAAACCCTTTTTCAATGAGCATACTCTGGATTTGGGTTGCTAAATTGTTTTCCACAACGACATGATTTTCTAACTTATCGAGGTAGGAGAAATTAAGGTTCACGTAATCTGTGAGGGCGCTTGCTTGCTCTTGTGTTTGCAAATATCCCCGCAGGATAAAACGTCTTGGCTCAGGAGAATAAACCGATACCCCTACCCAGCTTGGGTTTGTCATGAGTAGGGCGTTCATGTTTTCCCAAACAAGCTCATCTACAACCACATTATCATCGATATCCCGAACAAAGGGGAGATTATTTAGCATATACATCAGCTCATGTTTTTCAACCTGGGTGATCACATGGCCTACAACAAAGAGCTTGCCGCTCCCGGGGTTGAAGGAAAATTGGATCCCTTCATATCCTTGAATGACCTGTTTGATCATTTCTGATTCATTTTTTTCATGAACTACAACTGGGGTGGCAGTAAATAATCCAAAAAGCATTGTCAGGATCAGTATTAAGAAAATTCCACAAGCGCCGGCGATTATCAGATGTTTTTTTAAGATCACCATCTCTCTCCAATCTTTTGGAGGGGCGAGGGTAGCTGCAGCGGCTATAGCGGCCTCCGTCTCGGGGGAGGGTTTTTCCGCTGCCATGGGGGTGTAAGCAGGAGAAATAAGAGTTTCGTGGACCTCTTGTCTATCGAGGACTAAAAAGCTTGTCGTTCCAAGCGCCACTACGTCTTGGGATCTAAGCTCCCTTCTTTCTTTGATGGGCTCTCCATTAACAAGGACCCCGTTTTTGCTTCCCAGGTCTTCAATAAAGACCCTGTCTTCATCATCGATAATGATGCGCGCATGCTGCCTAGAAACGCTCAAATCTGTTAAAATGATGTCACAAATAGCGGCGTCCTTCCCCAATATATAGGTAGAAGATTTTTGCATTCCAAACTCGGCGCCGCTATTAGGGCCAGAGATCACCTTGATTAACCAACGCATCTCATCTTGTATTTCAAGGCGGAACGTCGATAGGTCGGGGGTTTCTTCCATTCCGTAGCCCCCCTCAGAAGGAGCCTCTTTTACCTCTTTAACCGGGGACTCTTCTGTAAAGCGGAAAAAAGTGCTTCCGATCTGAATAATATCCCCCTCGCGAAGTAGGACACTCTCCTCAACAACCTTTCCATTTTGAGTGATCGGGTTTACAGAACTTAAGTTTTCTAGGACGAAACCTTCTGGCGACTTTCGGCAAATAGCGTGCTTTCTCGAGACCATCGGATCTTCTAAAATGACCGTAGCCTCGTCCGGATCTCTACCGAGGACCCACTCTTCCCCTTCTTCAAAAGAGAAGATCTCTCCAGATAGAGGTCCTTCTTCGCCAATTAAATAACCTGACATTTATTCGTCCTTCTTTGATAGCCTTGCGAGCTCGTCTCTCCAATAATCAAGGAAATTGACAAATTCTTCAACAGTTTCCTTAAAATTCCTATAATTTGTGTCATACGCCAGGGCATAGGAGAGTGTCAAGAACTTCTCTTCTCCATCGAGAGCAAGGGTAGCCCCGCCGGTCCCCAGCCCCAAAAAATTAGCCCGCATGATAAAAGCAAAAATATCCTCTTTTTTCTCCTTAGGGCAGGGGGCGATCTCCCCAAAAAGGTAGATTCCCGGGTCCAGTGGGCGGAAAGAGACCTTCGTTTGAGGGGTGAGTTCCATAAAAAAAAGCCCCTCTTTATTCTTTGGAGGGAGGGGGCCCATTCCTAAGTCTAGCA
>JABDAY010000065.1 GCA_013288895.1 Chlamydiota bacterium
GTACTTGGGGGGCGATGTCTCAAATGCAATATTTTAAAAATCACCACCACCACTATGATAGAGTTTATGATGAAGGGATGAGTGTGTGGTTAATTCAAGCAGAACAGTATTGGGATGCCTGTGCCTACGCTTTAAAAGAAGGCGGTCTAATTATTGGCACGAAAAGACATTATTTTCTCACGGCAAGCGAAATAGATCTAACCGGGATTCTAGCTCGATCCATTCCCGGATACATCCACATCAACACTGAACTTAAGATGCTAACTGATATTCCCTACTCTTATAGTGGTAGGCCACATAGTAATTATAAGACATTTCAACTAATAAGAAAACCATAATTAATAAGGGGAAAGTAATGGGTGCAGTTGCAAGTCCAAAAGATTCATTATCAATGAGACGGAGGCAGATCCCAATCTTGCCCTATAACGAGGCTAAAAAAGCCCCGTCAGCAATCCTCATGAGTACCTGTAGAAATGCATTAACGAGCCTCGCCAAAGAAATAAATAAATATTATAGCCTCTTAGAAGGAAATAATGGGAGCAAAGATGCCGAACTGAATCAAGTTTACAGAACAATAACAAAAAAGATAATCATATTTGACAAAACTCAATATGATTTAATGAGGATAAATAGCGCTGCTAGAAGGAGCATTTTTAAAGACAACGAAGATTTCGCTACTTATATACAATTCCGACGGCACTATAATGGAGAAGAAAAAAAGTCTTATAATGCACTTGACAATACCTCCTCCTCCCCTGCTGCTGCCGGCGTAACTGCAGTTCAAGCAAGACATGATGAACCTCTCTCATTTGAGCTTGTAGAACAGGAAGTAGAAAAAATCCTCCAATTATTTAAAGAAATTCCCTGGATTCCTGTACATTTTTCCAAAGCACAACAAGTCGTTATCGCCCTTCATATTATGAATCAAAGAGCTCTTCCTTGTGTAGATCAAAATTTTCAAGAATATCTTTTTATAAATCTTGCTAACCCATCAGAAAAGGATCTTATCCCTGATGAAAAAAAGGAACTGTTTCTACCATCTGATACCGTAAGTATAGCCTTTCAACTTTCTCAGATGATCAAAACAATGCGACTTGATGTCGAGGCTAGTATAGAAAAAATCATAGATGCCTATTGCAACTATGATCGTATTATTCTATTAAGACCTTTAAAGTCTGATGTTTTAATACTTGGTTGTGGTCAAGGAACCTGCAGTCAAGACAGAGGAAGACCTCTTAATGAACCTTATCATGCCCATCAAGACACCATCGATAGGAAGATAGACAGGAATCCTTCCGTAATTTGTTCTTGGGGAAACATGTCTCAAATGAAATATTTCAAAGACCAGTATCTCACAATTTATGAAGAGGGGCTGGGCTGCCAATTAATTGACTCAGAAAAGTATTGGGATGCCTGTGCCTACGCTTTAAAAGAAAATGGTATGGTTATTAGTTATAATAGCACAATATCTCGAACCAGAAACCTGTTCCAGATTCTATCTCGATCCGCTCCTAGATACACTTCCATTATCCCCCCACGTGAGAAGCTGGTCGGTGTTGCCTACTCTTATTATATTTCCGGTAGACCCTTAAATTCTTGTACGGCCTTTCAACTATCAAAAAAATCTTAACAAGGAGAAAATATGGCAGCAGCAGCCTCGATAATAAAAGAAATTGACTATCGATGTTCTTATCGACATTGCGTTAAAATAAAGGAACAAGCAGAAGAGCGGTGCTCTTTATGTCGCTCAGCCATGTACTGTGGCAGGGCATGCCAACTCGCAGACTGGCCAGAGCATAAATTCCCGTGTACACATCGTCTAGTTTCGAATTGTTTGTTTCCATTTATAGAACAAATAGACCAAGGAGTTATCCGTTTTTCTCGCGATATCAACGCAGTATATGGCCGCTCTTTCTCACCTACACAGTTAAAAAAAACCACGGATGATATTTTTGAAAAACTAAGGAATTTAGTTCTCCAAAAGGACCATCCCCTTTTGAGGGAACAACTAATCCCTTTATTAAGAAAAGAGCTAGATCCCGAAGTCGATGAGGCCAACATACAGGTAGAAATTGTCCGGTGTTGTGTTGAAGGAATACCTCCTGGTCAATTAGAAGAAGTCGCGAGAGCCCCTCTAACCTCTCTGTATGCCAAGGATGTTGTTATCCCTCAAATGGACCAAAGGATGATTGATCGTTTTGCTTCCGCCTTTGGAAGAATGGAATTAGGGGTAAAATCCTCAAACTACGTAAATATCCCTAACTCTTAATTAGGCCTCTTAACTTCCCTTCGATGAGAATGGATAGTTTTTTGGGGTTGTTGAGGAAGAAGGTTTCGGCGGCGCTGCAGAGCTCTTCGTAGGTGAGGCTTTCCAGGGCATCTTTATTCTCTGATACATCTTCATCATCATCTATTCCAATGAGGTCAAAAATATCATCAATCTCATCTAACTGCTTTTCCAACCCTTTTAAAAGGGCGGTCTTTAAATCTGCAAAGCGGCTGGGGCTTACCCTTTGAGGGAAGGTGGAGCCAAATCTTTCAACAAAATCCTCAAATCTCTCCAATAAATCTTGCGCGTTATGGGTGCTTGATTGGGCAGCAAGACATTGGTAAAGAACCTTATCCACAACCATCTGCTGCGCCTCGACGAGATAACCTGTCTGTTGTTTCGTCCTTAAATCATCAAAAAAGTCGTTATTTAAGATCGTTCCGATCACTTCATGGGCAGCCCAGTTCTCGAGAGTATGCTCCCCCTCTTCAATAAGCAATATACAGGCGCTTCCTGTTCTTGATGTTGTCTCTGTGAAATGGGCAGGCAAAAAGGGCTTTTCAAAGTCAAAACTCGGAGGCCTCACTGCTAGCGGGTCAATAGCAAGAATTCTTCGTATTTTCATCCAAAGATTTGTAGCAGCCTTTACTTCGAGGTTGCCACTTAAATTTCCTACAATATAAGCAGAAGAAAGGAAACTCTTTCCAAATTTGGAAAATTGTTTGTAGGTAATGGGGGTTATTGTTTCGAGCAACTTCTTATAAGTGAAATGATCCTTAAAAAACACGTTTTCCAGAATATCCTGTGCCTGATCGTATGGGCTAAATTCCCTTTCCCATCTTTTGATTAGAGCTTCTTTATACCTTATAAAATCCTTTTCCGAGACCGAGACCTTCTTAAATTTCTTAAATACATTACTCATAATATGGAGGGAATTATCCGCAAGGGAAGTTACGGTAATATTGAACGTATTGGCTTCTTGGGAAACAAAAAAATCAAACTCAAGCCCATCATCAATCAACTCATTTAATTTTTCATAGACTGCTTTAATAAAAACCGCAGTGAGCACTTTGCTACTCGGAGTTCCATCAAGCTCTGGAACCTCGAGAAGAAGATCGAGCTCCACCTCCTCATTTTTATATTCAAACTCTACATATCCAAGAGAATCGTCTTCTAGAACAACCGGTTCTACTTCATCTTCATCTTCTTCTTCCTCTACAGGAGCTTTCTTGTCCTCGGGAAGAGGGCTAGGAAGCCCGATCTGAGGGTGAGGCAGTGCTTTTCGCCAAGACTGCAGCTGCTGCTCGGAAATAGGTTGAATGGAAAAGCGCCCTCCCATCCATTTTTCGAGCATATCTGGTTTGACTTCGGTGATTTTTGGATCGGCAAGAACAAAATAAATACAAGCTTGTGGAGTCAGGCAATTGATAAACTCCTTAATAAATAACGGATCGTAGATAGATGGGGCTCTCGACCTTTCAGGAAAAGTCTCCAAGTCTTCGTCAATCATATCCTCTGCATTTTCCATAGCAAGGGTGAAAGGATTGCGTCTAAAAAATTGAAATGCTGAATTCAGGCTTATAAAGTCATCAAACATATACTTAGGAACTCCAAGCTCCTTTAACTTAGCAATCGCTTCAAAAATGCGGGAGATCACGAGATCAGTATTCTTAACCCCTTTATCTGTCAAAGAAACTTCCAAATCAAAAAGGAGATTATACTTGCTTAGTTTCAAATCGCCCACAGATATGTTTCTCGCAAGGTCCTCTTTCCTTAAAAGAGCTAATAGACCGTTCTCCTCCCCATTTTCGAGCGCTTCGATCACAAGATCGCTGCAAGCGCGTTCATTATCAGAAGCAAACTTAGAGGGGACCTCCCAAATAATATCTAGTACCTTTTGATTTTTTCTTACAGGTTCAATGTAGATCATACTGCCAAGCTGCACACTAGACATCAGCCCTGATAGAGGCATGATAGTAGATGGGCCTGATGGAATAACGGAAAAAATTTTTTCCACTTGCTCCATAATCTGCTCCATAGGACGCTGAGAAAGAAGAGTCAAGTGCATCTTGTTAGCAATGTAATGCTTATCAAACCATCGTTTTACACTCTTGTGAGTCGTCGTCTTTAAACTATCAAGGTTCCCAATAGAAAAAACAGCATTAGGATGGTCCTGTCTCCCCGTCTGTTTTAAAATTCTCCAAGTCCTAATAAAATCGTCATCATAGTGATCGCCAAATTCATGATCTACAGCGCACATTTCTCTTTGAATTGCAGATTCAGTAAACAGAGGATCTATAAAAAAATGGGCAAATCTATCTAGTGTTTCATCAAACCACTCCTCATACATAGAAAACCCATAGACCGTCCTATCGTGCATCGTAAATGCATTTGTCATCCCGCCGCGATCATTGATAAATTCCATGAAATCTTTCTCATCAGGGTAAGCCTCAGATCCCATGAACAGAAGATGCTCTAAAAAGTGGGCCATCCCCGGATGCTCCTTCGGATCATTAAACGAGCCAGCCTCAACGGCGAGTCCCACCGCCCCTTTTTGCATCTTTGGATCTGACACTAGATAAACTTCCAGCCCGTTATCCAATCTCGCCCGGCAGGTCGTCACCCCCTCAGAAAGATCTTCTTTCCCTACAATTTCAACAGCAAAAACACTTGAAACAACAAAAACAAAAAAAACAAAAAAAGATTTCATGCGATCCCTAAATTAAGAATGCAAAGACTACAGGATCATCCATTTTCCAGACTAGATTATTTTACAGGCATTTGAAAACGGCAGTCGCGGATTACGATGATAAACTCCAGAAACATCGCCATACCCAATATTACAAATAAAATTAGACTTCCAAGTTGTATTTGCAAAAAATTCTAGATCCACTTTGGCGTTATCAAATCCCGACATTGGACCACAATCCAGTCCTAAAGCTCGAGCGGCAAGTGGAAATAAATTTTAAGGTCTGAAAGCATGGAAAGAGAAAACCTCAGGAGAAGGGGGAGTCCGGCTTTTAGAGAGAGGTGACGCGAAGGGGGGCCCGCTGGCGCAGGGGAATGTCGCTTGAGCAGCCGGCGGCTGCTCAAGCGACATTCCCCTGCGCCAGCGGGCCCCCTTCGCGTCACCTCTCTCTAAAAGCCGGACTCCCCCTTCTCCCAACCCCTCGCGCAAATTTCAAAAGGATTAGCTGTTCTTGAAGAGAAACCATTTTCCCCTTTAACTCTTAGTTTTCTACCTGAAGGTTTTCTAGAGCATTTGTTGCTAAATTCATAAACAAAATGATATATGTTTTAAAAACGGGAGTCATTATGCAATATTTTGTATCAGATGGAAATATGGCTTTATTTGACGCTTACCTACACCCGACATGGGCATATCCAGCACGTATCGTATCTCGGATAACCTTAGAGGCTATAGGATAGTTAGATTCTTTTATTCCTAAACGCAAACGGAGTGAAGCATTTGACATTCTTTGGTCACAGACATACTGAATGCGAACATCAATCTGAGGCTCCAATTGTGTTATAAGCCAGCTTTCCAGCTCTTGGTTGTCCTTTAAATACTCTCCGATACGGATGCTGAAAATAGAGGAGAAAAATTGAAGGGAGAAATGCAGGCGTTAGAATTTCAGCAAAAGAACGTTTTTAAGGCTCCCCCTAAAGAATGGATCGAGCATAGGCTGGAGAAGTTTTATGAAACTTTAAACAAGAATCCCAAGGCGGTAGCTTTGGCATTAAAAGACTTGT
>JABDAY010000066.1 GCA_013288895.1 Chlamydiota bacterium
GCATTGTTCCCTCCACTATTACCTCCACCACCAGAACCAGCGGTAATCGCAGGACCATAACCATTTCCATCTAGTCCGGGGTTTACATCTGAGCCTCCAGTTCCAAGATTTGTCAGTGATCCCATGGTGGCGCGTGAACCTATCCCTCCACCCCCGCCACCACCACCTCCGGGTGGAGTATCGCTCGAAGTAGTGACATCTCCACCATCGCCACCAAAACCTCCACCACCTGCGCCTCCAGTGTTTCCAGTTGTCGTAATAGAACCCCCATTTCCGCTAAAGCCACCACCACCGGCGCCTCCCTCATCGCCTGTAGGAGAAGAGACGCTAAAATAAGTGCCTCCATTTCCACCCACAGCAGAACAGCTGTTGATCGATACATTCATTAAAGTGACGGAAGGGTCTGAACCATATAAAAACATTTGAGGTAGGTAAATGGCACCCCCAGCACCCATACCACCGCCACCGCCCGAAATTCCATCTCCGCCGTTGCCTCCTGTTGCGCTCAGGTTTTGAAAGATCATGTTTTGGATCGTCACATTCCCCGTTGGGATTAAAAATCCGCTGTAAGCGCCCGAGTTACCGTCGATTGTAACCGTAGGGGTAGACCCTGAGTTACCAATTGTGATATTCGCGGCAGTTGAGGAATTGTTAATAATGGGCAAAATTCCATTGAGCTGAATAGTCATGGGAAATGCAAAAGTGATGGCATAATCATTAGGTGTCGTGTTTAACCCTTGATTCATTGCATTCAAGGAATATCTCAGATCTCCCATCTCTCCGATGCCGCCTGGATTATTGTCTGAGTCTAGTGTTACCTCAAGCGTTGTTAAGGCAAACAAGGAATGTGAGATGAGGAGAAAAATTAAATTTTTGAACATGAACAAGTTTGTTATTATTTTTTGTCATTGTATGGCGTAAAAAAAAATTATTCAAGGTTTAAAATTTGGAAGAGGAGAGTATTGGGTTTTTTGAGGAGTGTAGTTAGGTCTCATAGCAAATGCGATTGCTGCATAGCGGATTTTGCCACTTTGCAAGACAATGTGAGGAGTTGGATAGATGGAAAATTCAGTTAGAAGCGCTCCTGGAATAAGAAGGATAGAGTTTTGTCTTAGAGGAGAGTAAAAATCATCGACTGTAAATGAGGATTTATAAGGAGAAAGAAGAAGCGACCTGTCGTCTGTACTATTCAGAAAAAGAGAAAAAGCAGTTCCATCGTAATGAGGCTTTGGGGTGATATAAGAGGGGAGGTATTTCATTACCTTGAAAAGAATGGGGGGATGCCCGTATTTTGAAGAGAAAATCGTTTCTAAGCCAAGCTCAGCAGTTACCTCTTCAAATAGTTCCCCGTAGGGTTTTTGAATCTCGTAGCAAGCTTCAAAAAAACGGGTGATCTCGGGAACCTTTTTGAATTCTGGATAGAAGGAGAAAATAAATTCATGGAAATGGGTCGAATAATAAAAGGAGATCTGGCTCCTCCCTTCTCTTTTTGACTCGTCATAGAGACCAAAAAAATCGGTGGAGTAATAATTTCTATCTTTTGAGCGAATAAAACGCTCTTTTGCGCTGTACAACTTTTGTGCCCAAACTGGGGTTGTTTGAAGAAGTTCGATGAATTCATCGAACTTGGCATAAAGAGAATTAAACGTTGCTTCTTCATGCTTTTTATCGCAAATTTCTACATAACCAAATTGCTTGAATTGTTCTGCAAGAGGTGTTGCATAAAGAGATTGAAGTCCAAATAAGAGAACGATCCATAGAAATAAAGTCTTTCGAACAATCATGAATTTACTATAGAGTTAGGTTTTTGAATTAGAGAGCCATTGATAAAGAGGGATGAGATGGATCGTTTAAAGCTTTCTTTAGTTCCATTCGTGTCGCCATAACCTTATTTTACCCGACTAGTCGATTAAAAATACCAAAAATTAATCGACCTATCGATTGATTTACTTATATAATTAATTATTAGGTATCTATGAGTGAAAAAACTATAGGTATTGTGTTTTTAAGGTATTCTGTTATTCTGGAATGGTGAGTTATCAAAGAAGAGGGCTTATGAAGCTAAGCGAGGTGCCTTATGCCACAAAGGCTTTATTTGCATCGGCAGTTGGCTATGCGATGGATGGGTTTGATTTGTTGATTTTGGGGTTTATTTTAAACGCTATTTCTGCAGATTTCCTCCTAACTCCCTCTCAAGCGGGATCACTTGTCACGTTCACACTACTAGGGGCTGTGGCAGGGGGGATATTCTTTGGTATTCTCAGCGACTCTATCGGCCGTATAAAGGTTTTAAATTTTACGATTATATTGTTTGCACTTTTTACAGGTCTATGTTCCCTCGCACAAGGATATTGGGATCTATTGATTTATCGCACCATTGCAGGGATAGGTCTTGGAGGGGAGTTTGGGATAGGGATGGCCCTTGCATCAGAGGTTAGTTCTTCTGGCAGGCGTGCAAGAGCCTCCTCTTTTGTTGCGCTGGGTTGGCAAAGCGGTGTTTTGGTCGCGGCTTTGGCGACGCCATTGTTATTGCCTATGATAGGGTGGCGTGGGATGTTTGCTGTTGGGATATTACCTGCCCTCGTTTCATCTGTTCTCCGTCGTTGGGTTTCTCACGAACCAGAAGTGTTTGAGTCTCGCAATAAGCAACTCAACCACTTTTCCTCTTTAAAACTCTTAGTAAAAGATGGAGAAACTATAAAAATCAGCCTGGGTATTTTCATCCTTTGCGCGGTACAGAATTTTGGCTACTTTAGCCTGATGATCTGGCTTCCGACCTACCTCTCTCGCCAATTTGGCTATACACTCACACAATCCTCCATTTGGACAGCTTGTACAGTTCTGGGAATGTGCGTAGGGATATGGGTTTTTGGGCAGTTAGCAGACCGTGTAGGGCGCAGGCCGATTTTTTTTCTATTTCAATTCGGTGCCATGGCTATGGTCCTTCTCTATTCACAATTAACTACACCGATTCCTCTCCTGATTGTCGGCGCAGTGATGGGTATGTTTGTAAACGGCATGCTGGGGGGTTATGGTGCCCTTATTTCAGAACTCTACCCAACCGAAGTCAGAGCCACAGCCCAAAACATCCTATTTAATATGGGACGCGCAATAGGGGGCCTTGGACCTCTTTTGATTGGCTTTTTTATGAACTCTTATTCTTTCTCAATCACGATTGCGTTTTTAGCCTCGATTTATCTGATCGATGTTTGCGCAACAGCTCTCCTCATCCCCGAGAGAAAAGGCGCCCCCTTGCCACAAATATAAATTTAAGTCGCTTATTATCAATATGTTGCATTAGGCTAATTTAACGTGTATGTTAAAATAGTCGCGACCAAAATAACATATGTGTTAAAATGGTCGTATGATCAAGAGAGTATATGAAGGCCTCGTTGAGGAGCATCTTAAACAGCATAGACAGATGATTTTTCTGTCGGGTCCCAGGCAGGCGGGGAAAACAACTACAAGCTTGGAAGCTTCTACCGAGTTTCCTTTGCATTATTACTTCAATTGGGATAACGATGATCACCGCTCGCTTCTTATTAGTGGACCTCATGCAATAGCCAAGATAGCAAAATTGAATGAACTGCTAAAAGATTTGCCTGTTTTGGTTTTTGATGAGATTCATAAATATCGGCACTGGAAGCGATTTTTAAAGGGGTTTTTCGACAGCTACGAAAAGAAATGCCGGATCATTGTTACAGGAAGTGCCCGTCTTGATATTTATAAGAGGGGAGGGGATAGTCTAATGGGAAGGTATTTCTTATATCGCCTGCATCCTCTTTCTGTGGGAGAAATTATCCATCCTCAATTGTCTAAGCAAGAGATCCAGTTACCTCAGAAAATCGAGGAATCTGATTACGAGGCATTATTTACCTACGGGGGATTTCCTGAGACTTATCTCAAGAGAAGCAAAACGTTCTTTAATCATTGGAAGCGGCTCAGGACAGAACAGTTGTTCCGGGAAGATGTTCGTGACTTAACGCGTGTGCAAGAGACAAGTCAACTCCAGCTGCTTGCGGAAATTTTGCAGGAAGAGGCTACGCATGCTCTAAACCAATCTGATTTGGCGGGAAAAATTAAAGTTTCTGCGCCTACTTTACGCAGATGGGTAGAATTGTTAAAGAATCTCTATTTTTGCTTTACGATCCAACCTTGGACCAAAAATATCTCACGCTCTCTTCTTAAGGAGCCCAAGATTTTTCTTTGGAATTGGGCACTCGTTTCTGATCCGGGCGCACGCTTTGAGAATTTTATTGCTTCCCATCTTTACAAAGCGGTCCAATTCTGGACTGATCGGGGCTTAGGGGAATACAATCTCTATTATTTGCGTGACAAAGATAAACGGGAAGTAGATTTCCTTGTGACAAAAGATGGAAAACCCTGGTTTCTTGTAGAGGCTAAAAATGGGGATACAGGCATTTCCAGGTGGCTCTACTATTTTCAAGAGAAACTTAAGGTTCCCCATGCTTTTCAGGTGGTTTCTGATTTGCCTTATGTTGATGCGGACTGTTTCCAAAGCAAAAAGCCTATTCGCGTCCCTGCAAAAACTTTTCTTTCACAGCTTATTTGATCTGCGTCTGCTGAGATTAATCAGAAAGCAGAGGGCGGAGAGGGCCACGTAGACGGCCGATAGAAGGAGGGGGGAATGGGCGTTCAATTGGGCCATTATGGCTGTACAGATCACGGTCCCGATGAGGATTAGGCAGCCGATCAGGGAGCTTGCAATTCCTACAAGATTTGTGAACACAGAGGCGGCGATGGCATAATAGGAAGGGAAAATGATTCCGTTGGCAATCATGAGGAGGAGAATAGGGACCATCAGAGTGAGGATATGTAGCGGCGTAAATAGGAGTACGCATAGTTGGATTAGGGAAATCAGGAGCATGGCTGTTACGCCAAGGAAAATGATCCGCTCTACAGGAAAGGTTTTGTGAAGGAGGGTATTGAAATAATTGCCGATCAGAATACCGATCCCCACAAGAAGCGCGCAGTACCCATATTCAGTTGCCGAAAGGTGTAGATTGGTTTGTAGAATATACGGGGCCATCACACTGAATACAATAATCATCGACCAAAGGATGGTCATTCCGGCGACGGGTAAGATATAAGCTCGGGTCGTTAAGACAGTTTTATTGTTTCTCAAAATTTTAGATAAAAAGAGGCGATGCTCTTCTGTTGGGGTATGGGTCTCGGGCAATTTAAAGAAGGCTATGATTGCAATGATCAAGGTGAAGAGAAACATGAAGCCAAAATTTCCCCTCCAACCGATCCAGTCTTGAATATAGCCGCCAATTACGGGGGCGAGAATGGGGATCAGCGAATAGCACATGCTAAAGTAGGCTGAAACTCTATGAAGCCGCGTTTTTTCCAATGCATCTCCCATCAGAGCAGGGGAGATCATCGCAAAACACCCCATTCCCACCCCTTGAAAAAACCTGCCCATGAGAAGGATGGGTGCGCTACTTGTATAGGTACAGACGAGAGAAGCGATGAAAAAAATAAGAGCTGAGGAGAAAAGGATAGGTCTTCTCCCAAAGCGATCTGAGAGGATGCCAGCAAACCATTGCGATAGTGCCATGCCGAGCATGTAAAACGAGATCGTAAGCTGCATCGAGCTTGGCAAAGTACCGAAAAAACCGGTCATTGCGGGCAAAGAGGGTGCATGCTCGTCCACGCAAAGTACTGCCGGCATATTGAGAATAAGAATAAAGAATGTGATCAGCCGCTGGTTGTAGGAAGACATATTTTTTGTTTATAACAAATCGCGATTTAAGGAACTAGAGGCACAGATGTAAACCCCGGACTAGATGGAAATGGTTATGGTCCTGCGATTACCGCTGGTTCTGGTGGTGGAGGTAATAGTGGAGGGAACAATGC
>JABDAY010000067.1 GCA_013288895.1 Chlamydiota bacterium
CGGAGACACGCATATCAACGGACTTCATCAGCTCGTTTTTGAGGTTGTTGATAACTGTATCGATGAAGCGATGGCGGGATTTGCAACCTTTATCACAGTTATTTTACATAAAGACCATTCTTGTAGCGTTGAAGATGATGGAAGAGGGATTCCGATTGGCAAACATGAAAAAGAATCGGCAAAGCAAGGGAGAGATGTCTCGGCTCTTGAAGTGGTCATGACCATTTTGCACGCCGGTGGAAAATTTGATAAAAATACTTATAAAGTTTCAGGAGGTCTTCACGGTGTCGGCGTCTCTTGCGTCAACGCCCTTTCTAAGAAAATGGTTGTTGAGGTCTGTCATAATGGCAAGATATACGAGATGGAATTTAGCAGAGGAAAGCCTGTACATCTTTTAAGGGAGATAGGGGAAACGACAAAAAGGGGAACAAAGGTTACTTTTTGGCCCGACGACACTATTTTTACTACAACTGTTTTTGATTATGATGTTTTGTTAAAACGTTTAAGAGAGCTCGCCTTTTTAAACAAAGGGATCAAGATCAATTTCCGCGATGAAAGAGATGGGGAACACCCTGAAGTTTGTTTTTCCTTCGAATTGGGGATTGTATCTTTTGTTTCTTATTTGAATGAAAATAAGGTCCCCCTTTTTCCAAAGCCGGTTTACATTCACGGAGCAAAAGAAGGGATCGATGGCCCCGTTGAATTTGAAGTGGCGCTCCAGTGGAACGATACTTATACAGAGAACCTTTTTTCCTATGTCAATAACATTTCCACGAGGCAAGGGGGAACGCACGTCAGCGGCTTTAGTACGGCTTTGACACGTGTGCTCAATCAGTACATCAAAAATCACCAATTTTTAAAAAGCGATAAGATTGCGATTTCAGGTGATGATATGAGAGAGGGGCTTACCGCCGTCCTTTCAGTAAAGGTGCCGAATCCCCAATTCGAAGGGCAGACGAAACAGCGCCTTGGAAACAATGATGTGGGATCGATTGTACAGCAGATCGTAGGAGAAGAGCTTTTTACCTACATTGATGAAAATCCCCAAATTGCAAAGATCATTTGCGAAAAGGCGATACTGGCAGCAACAGCTAGAGAAGCTGCAAAAAAAGCGAGGGAATTAACTCTGCGTAAGACGGCGCTTGATAGTGCACGCCTTCCGGGAAAACTCACAGATTGTCAGGAGAAAGATCCGGCTCATTGTGAGATCTACATCGTTGAGGGAGACTCTGCGGGTGGATCTGCAAAATCGGGAAGAGATAGAAGATATCAGGCGATCTTGCCGATTCGCGGTAAGATCTTGAATGTCGAAAAAGCGCGCTTGGAAAAAATCTTACAAAATACGGAAATTGGCGCAATGGTTGCTGCTTTTGGATGTGGGATAGGGGCAGATAACTTTAATCTTGAAAAACTCCGTTATCACAAAATCATTATCATGACCGATGCTGACGTGGACGGGTCTCATATTCGTACACTTCTTCTTACATTTTTTTACCGGCATATGATTCCCCTTGTAGAACATGGGTTTGTTTATATTGCCAGACCTCCCTTGTACCGTGTATCGAGGAAGAAGGTGAGCCGTTATATCCACAGTGAAAAAGAGATGGATGAATATTTACTTAGCTTAGGGATAAGCGATATCAAGCTGCGTCTGGCAGGCCATACAGATCCGCTCGATAAAACTCAAGTAGAGCTTCTCCTCCATACCATTTTAGATGTGGAACAATTTATAGGGGCTATTGAGAGAAAGGGGGTTCCTTTTAGAGAGTTTTTACAGGCCAAAGATGAAACAGGAAGACTGCCTAGATTCCAAGTAAAAATGGGAGATGAGTTAAAATTTGTTTACTCTGAAGAGGAGTTTGCTTCCCTTAAAACTGAGCATGAAGAAAGGCAGCTGCAAGAGCATCAAGACACCCTCGCGTCAATTCCTGCAGAGGAACAGACAGAGGAGATGCGCCTATTTAGACCTAAACCTGTAGCTTTCTTAGAACTCTACGAAACAGATACGCTAAACAAGCTTAAAACTATTTTAGCAGAATTTGACTTTTCTATTGATCAGTATGCTATTGCAGAGGGAAAGCTGTTTGATATCATCGATGATCAAGAAAAAGAAACGGCGATTTACACCCTCAAAGAGGGGATCGATTATTTACGTATTAATGGACGCAAAGGGATTGAAATACAACGCTACAAGGGTCTTGGAGAGATGAACGCAGACCAACTTTGGGATACGACCATGGATCCGACTAAGAGGACTCTTGTTAAAGTGACTATCCCTGATGCTATTGCCGCCGATCATATGTTCACTATGCTTATGGGAGAAGAAGTGCCTCCTCGAAGACAGTTTATCGAGAAGCATGCACTCTCCGTGAAAAATTTAGACGTTTAATGAAATTATAGAAGAGGTCGTGATGTCATATACAGAAGGGGAATTGATTGTTCCTCGCAATGTCGAGGATGAGGTTAAGGAAAGCTATTTGCGCTATTCTATGTCGGTTATTATCTCGCGCGCGCTTCCTGATGTCCGCGATGGGTTAAAACCCTCTCAAAGAAGGATCATGTTTGCGATGCGCCAACTTAACCTCTCTCCAGGCGCGAAGCACAGAAAATGTGCTAAGATCTGCGGGGATACATCAGGCGATTACCACCCTCACGGCGAAACTGTCATTTATCCTACCCTTGCCAGGATGGCGCAAAGTTGGGCTATGCGTTACACGTTAGTTGATGGACAGGGTAACTTTGGCTCCGTTGACGGCGACCCCCCAGCTGCGATGCGTTACACAGAAGCTAGACTGACTCATTCTTCAATGGCCCTGATGGAGGACCTTGAAAAAGAGACCGTCGATATGGTTCCTAACTATGATGAGACCAAAACCGAACCGACTGTTTTTCCTGCAAAATTCCCTAACCTCCTTGCGAACGGATCGTCGGGTATCGCCGTGGGTATGGCGACGAATATCCCTCCTCACAACGTGGGTGAGCTGATTAGCGCCACTATGCTCGTGCTCGAAAATCCAGCGACCTCGATCGATGAGATCATGACAGTCATGCCCGCACCCGATTTTCCTACAGGGGGCATTATTTGCGGTTATAGAGGGATCAAAGAGGCCTATTATACTGGAAGAGGGAAGATCCTTTTGAGGGCGGTCATCCGCATTGAGGATATGGATTCTTCTGCCGATAGACAGCGCCTTGTCATTGATGAGATCCCCTACAGCATCAGTAAAGCGGGTTTGATTCAAAGGATTGCAGAGCTTGTTAACGACAAACAAATTCCAGGCATTTCAGATTTGCGCGACGAGTCTGATAAAGACGGGATGCGGGTTGTTCTTGAGCTAAAAAGAGGGGAGATCCCCGATGTCACGATTAACCAGCTTTTCAAATACACCGATCTGCAGGTGACCTTTGGTTGCAACATGCTTGCGCTAGATAAAGGTTTGCCCCGCATCATGAATGTCAAGCAGATCATCTCTGCGTGGATCGACCACAGAATCGAAGTGATCCGGAGAAGAGCTAGATTTGAATTAAATAAGGCAGAGGCAAGAGCCCACATCTTAGAAGGGTATCTCAAAGCTTTAGATCATTTGGATGCCGTTGTAAAACTTATCCGAGCAAGCACGAATAAAGACAATGCCAAACAAGAACTGATGGCAACTTACTCTCTCTCGGAGAGACAAGCGAACGCTGTACTGGAGCTACGCCTCTATCAACTTACAGGTTTAGAAAGAGAAAAGATTGAAAACGAATACCAAGAGCTTCTTACAAAAATTGCCCATCTTAGAGCAGTGCTCGCTAGTGAAACACTCGTGCGCGGCATCATCAAAGACGAGCTCCAGGAGCTGCATAAACATCACACTTCTGATCGTAGAACAAAAATCATCGCTGCGGAAGGGGAGTTCCAAATTGAGGACCTGATTCCTGATGAGCAGGTGATGATCACCATTTCTGAAGATGACTACGTCAAGAGAATGCCTATCGACACTTTCCGCGAGCAGAGAAGAGGGGGACAGGGTGTTGTAGGTATGGAAATGAAAAAAGAGGCTGACACGATAAAAAATGTTTACGTCGCCTCTACACATGATCATCTCATGATCTTTACAAGCTTTGGAAGATGTTATTGGTTGAAAGTTTGGCAGGTCCCCGAAACGGGAAGACGCTCCAAAGGAAAACCTCTGATCAATCTTCTCGAAGATATCCAACCTGGAGAGAAGATCGCTGCAGTCCTAACCGTAAGAGATTTCAATACTCCGGCCTTTATTCTCCTGGCCACAAAGCAAGGGGTTGTCAAGAAAACAGAACTTGGCGCCTTTAGCTCGCCTCGCAGAAAAGGGGTTTATGCGATTAATATCGATGAGGGAGACGAAGTGATTGCAGCAAGACTTGTAAGAGATTCAGAGCAGATCATGCTCTTTACTAAACAAGGGATGGCTGTACGTTTCGATCAGACTCAAATAAGGCCAGTAGGACGCGTTGCAAGAGGTGTCAGAGGAGCCACACTACGCAAAGAAAACGATGCCATTATTTCCTGCGAGATCGTCAAAGGTGATGATAACGTTCTTGTTGTCTGTGAAAACGGCTATGGCAAGCGCTCTATGGTAGACGATTTTCGTCAAACAAATAGAGGCGGGGTGGGAGTGCGCTCCATTATCATAAGCGAAAGAAACGGGCTTGTAGTAGGAGCCGTTTCTGTTAAAGATAAAGATGGTGTCCTCCTCATGTCCAATTCAGGCCAAACCGTGCGCATCCCGATGACCGACGTTCGCGTTATGGGCAGATCGACACAAGGCGTGCGCCTCGTCCACCTAAAAGAAGGTGACCTCCTCGTCGCACTACAGAAGGTCGAACACATCGAACCCCTTGAGAAAGTGGGTGAGGCTGCTGCACCTGCTGTCCCAGTGGCACCAGAAATCACCCCCGAGGCGCCATCTGAATAGGATTACGCGCTTGCTTCCTGGGGCGATGCCCCAGGCTACATAGTTTTAGCCCGTTGGGCTATAAGAAGGATCAGCATCATGCAAGGGAAGCTAATCACTTTTGAGGGAGGGGAAGGGGCCGGAAAGACAACCTTGATCGAGGCTCTGTTCTCTCATCTAAAAAAAGAGGGAAAAAATCTTCTGAAGACCCGAGCGCCCGGAGGGACAAAGACAGGAGAGGCAATCCGCGATCTTCTTTTACATAAAAATGACGTTTCTCTAGCGGCGAAAACAGAGCTCCTTCTTTTCCTCGCAGATAGAGCGCAACATGTCCAAGAAATTATCCTTCCCGCACTCAAAAAAGGTGAGATCGTTCTATGTGACAGATTTAATGACTCAACTGTCGCCTATCAAGGAGAGGGGCGGGGTTTTGGAATGGACAAGGTCTACGATCTTTGCGCATTTGCTGCGTCAGCTTTAACCCCCAACCTAACAATATATCTCGATCTCGATCCAAAACTAGGCCTGAGACGCGCTTCTAGCAACAAAGATAAAATCGAATCAGAAGCACTTGCTTTTCATGAGAAAATACGGCAAGCTTTCCATCAGATCGCAAAAAAAGAACCAAACAGGTTCCGGATCATCGATGCGACCCAAACAAAAGAAACCGTGCTAGCCCAAGCTTTGGAACTAATTTATGACATTCTCTAATTGCATTGGAAATGAGCAAGTCAAAGAGCGTTTACTCTCGATGCTTGCAACAAAACGGATCCCCGGCACATTGCTTTTTTCAGGACCAGCTGACAAAAGCCCCTTTGCACACGCATTTGCAAACGCTCTTACATCCTCCTTCAATATCCACCAATACAGACCTGAAGGGAAAAGCGGGAT
>JABDAY010000068.1 GCA_013288895.1 Chlamydiota bacterium
CTTCTTTAACAGTCTTTGCAAGGACTCTAAAGAAAGCAATGAAACTAAATAGTATTGAGTTTCGATATTAATAAACATTTTAAACAACAACAAGGAGAAATATTATGACAACACCGGAAGTAGCAGGAAGAGGTGACCAGGTCGATAGATTACCATACGTACCATACCAACAGCCGCAAGTAGGCGATGATAGTGGCAATGACGGGAGAGTTCCAGTCGGCGGTGGTCTTTCATTTAAGAACGAAGCACCTAAGCAGAGTTGGGCGAATTGGTGTAGAGGAGGAGCAGATTATGTATTTCGTACACCAACAACAGGTAAATGGACAAATAGAGCAGCTAAACTTGCAGTTCTTGCAGCTCTGTTTTTTGGAGTTTTAACACTCGTATCTATTTTTAATGGTGGTAATATTGGAATGGGAGATTCTTTCAATAACTTCGTTGCATCTCATCAAGGTCTAATCGGTGGATTATCGATAGGAACTTTCGTGGGCGGTGCCTTGGTTCTTGGTCGTGGAAAAGGATGTCTAAATTCTAATAGGATAGTGGCTAGACAAGTCCATGATGCTTCTTCACAACCATTTATCCCTTCCCCTCGCCCTCGCAATGGTGGATCATAACATTGAGAAGTGTAATATTGTTAGTAAGTATGCGCAAGTCTTAAAAACTTGCGTATTTTTTTGCCTAAATTAAATAAAAATTATTTTAATTTTCAATCTTTATTATTTGTTAATAAATATTTGTTATAATGTTCAGTAAAATAGCATTTAGTCATAAAATAATAAGGAGGAATATATGTCTATGTCATTGTTTGGCGCGTTTTTGCGATTAAGGGATGGATTCGGGGTTTCTCGTACGGCCCCATCATTAGTAGAAGAAATAATGAGAAAGTCAGAGGCAAGGGCAGCATCAATAGCTTCTGAATCGATACCAACAGCCCCACCTCCACCATCAACAACGCCGCCCCCCGATTCAAACTCACAAGCTTCAAGCTTACGACGTGATGAAGAAAGAGCAGCGCCAAGAAGTTCAGCTTTTTCAAGTATTAGCGCGGCGACCCCAGAATCAAAATGCATCACTGCAATATACGGCAAGGGGACAAGTGATACTGGTAAAGCGATAGTAACTGTAGCTTCTATTGTAACTGTCGCAGCCCTAGTGTTTGCTGTTCTATTAATTGCAACACACTTTAATGCTGATCTAAAAGGTAGTATTGGCAATTTCATTACAAAGAACCCAGGTCTAGTTGGGGGAATAACAACAATAGTTGCGACATTCAGTGCTCTAGCCATTGTTTATGGTAGAACTCTGAAAAAAGATAAGACCCCTGAGCCAATCAATCCACAAGAAACTGAAAGTCATTGTGTCCTAGTAAAATCGGTCACTTTCATAAGCGGCAAAAATGCAAGTAAAACCGGTAAATTTCTAGTAGCACTCGGAATACTTGCAACTCTCACGGCTCTATTTTTTGCTGCTCTATTAATTGCTGCTCACTTTAATGCTACTCTTAATTCGAGTGGTCTCAACGATCTCCTTACAAAAAGCCCAGGTCTAGTTTGTGGAGCAACAACAGCCGCTGGTATATTAGGCACTGCAGCTATTGGTTATGGTAGAACTTTGAAACTCCCACCTAGCCCACCAATCGGCAATAACTCACATTATGACGAGGAACTGGCTAGAAGGCCGCTATAGTAAGAATTAATAATAAATAAGGAGGTATTTATGTCAGATTCATCACAGCTCCGATTTGAACCGTCAGCAGAACCACTCAGTTATCCAGTGCTTGAAAAAATGAACAAACCGGAAACGCTTTGTGTTGTTGTAGCATGTTTAGCTTTAGCAGCTCTTATTGCTGGGGGTGTTTGCTTTGGATTAGACAAATACACCTCTATAAATACTGGATTTATGGGCCAAACAGTTTCTTCACTAACAATGGGAGGAGCGGGTCTTGTTGGTATGGCTGCTCTTGGAGTTAAAAACCTAATCGTAAGACGAGAAGGCGCGAAAAATGTTTCCTTAGCCTTAGACTTGAATCTTTATTTCACGCAAAGAAAAATGAGTGGAAAAGAGAAAGCTTGTGTTGTTGTAGCATGTTTAGCTTTAGCAGCTCTTATTGCTGCGGGCGTTTGCTTTGGATTAAACAAATTAACCAATCTGAATACTGGATTTATGGACCAAACAGTTTCTTCACTAACAATGGGTGGAGCAGGTCTCGTTGGCATCATCGCCCTTTTAGTTAAAAACAGAACCGTAAGAAGGGAAAGGGGTGCCTTTATAGTGAGGAGCCCCTCAGCACGACCATCACTAACACCAGGAGCACAACCGTTCGGTGCAATGCCGGGCGGCGGTCAAACCTGAGGAACAACAGCTTCCTCTAGGAAAATGACTCACCTGAGAAGGCTCTATAAGCGGAAGTCTTCGCCGAAATAGGTTTGTCTGGCCTCTTTGCTTTGCAAAAGCTCGTGGACTGTTCCTTGCATCATGACCTTGCCCTCCCGTACTAAGTAGCTCCTGTCGACGATGGAAAAGATCTCGCGCGCATTGTGGTCGGTGATGAGGACGCTGATCTTCATGTTTTTTAGGATTCTAATTAGTTGCTTTACATCGTTGATAGAGAGGGGGTCGATGTTTGCAAAGGGCTCATCTAATAGGAGCAATGAGGGCTGAGTGACAAGCGCTCTTGTGATTTCAAGCCTCCTCCTTTCTCCTCCGGATAAACTAGCTCCTTTTTTCTTTGCGAGCTTTTCTAAATGGAGCTCTTTCAGAAGAACGTGGAGTCGCCTTTTCATCTCCTCTTTGGGGATATCCAAGGTCTCTAAAATGCATAAGATATTTTCTTCGACGGTCAATTCTTTGAAGATTGAGGGTTCTTGTGCGAGATATCCCATTCCCATGAGGGCTCGTTTGTCGATGGGGAGATGGGTAGCCTCCTGTCCTTTAAAATAGACCTGGCCGCTGTCTGGTCGGATAAGGCCGATGGCCATGTAAAATGCGGTTGTTTTGCCAGCACCGTTGGGTCCAAGCAGTCCTACGACCTCTCCGGGGGCGACATCGAAGGAAAGCCCGTTAACGACCGCCTTGCCCCCATAGCTTTTAACGAGGTTTTTAACGCTTAAGATAGGTTTAGGGTGTTTCATTTCGTTCCTCTTGAAATTCTGGAAAGAAGCTCTTGAAAACAGTGCTTTCTTCAGGATTGAAGCTCAAACGGACATTACCGACCCCTCTGACGTTATCCATGTTGTTAATTTTTATCTCGTTTGCGCTAATATAAAGGGACTGCTCCTCATCGAAAAAAAGGACTTTTTTGCCAGGATCTGCTTTTATGTGGAAGTTCTTTTCCGTCGGGAAGTAGATGAGGGTATCTCCTATGGCAAATCTTTTCTTGCCATTTGTGGAACAAAGGCGGATGTTGCCATTGAAGGTGAATAATATCGGTTTTTGTTCTGTGCATTGGATGAAGGCTCGATCTGCTTTAAGGGAGCCTGCATTTTCCTCTTTAAGATCGACCTCTTCTTCAAGTGTCAGCGTATTCGCGTTGTTGTTCCAGACCATTTTATTGGAAGAAAACAGGATATGACTCACGACCCCTTGAGGGTGGTCAAGGAGGAGTGTAGAGGTTGTTATATCTGCTGTTATAAGGTCAGCCTCTACTCTATCTTGTTCTTTGGTAATGACACACTTTTGATCAACATGTGGGTAGGCACAGAGTTCTGTAATAGAAAAAATGGCTCCCTTTTTAACCATCTCAAATGCGATGCTTTTGCTTGTGAGTTGTAAATTTAAGTCGGCATATTCAACGGTCTTCCCTTTGCCAGAAGAGATCGTCCCTTTAAGGGTATGAAAGTCGAGGTCTGCTTTATCTCCTTTAAGGTGGGCGTTATTTTTTAGGGTGAGGAGGATGTTTTGATTGAGATGGATTAGGGAAAAGGGGAATTCTTTGGTATCTTCCTCTTTTTCTAAAAAGGCTTCTTCAGATTGCATGGTGCCTATGGGATGTTCGAGCTGCACTTTCCCTTTAAGGGTGAGGATGCTTCCATCGTAATCAGCAAAGGTAGAAGAGACCTTGCCCGAATCGTGATTCTGGCAATATCCCATGATGTTCAAAATGAGAAAAAGTAGCGTTAACATTTTACACCTCCTTTCCTTTTAGCTGTGCCTGAAATTGTTTTGCTTGGAACTTCGGGGTTTTGCCCGAAACGGAAAAGCAGACATCTCTAGCGATCCCTTTAATGAAGGGGGAAGAGGAAAGTGTCTCGGGAATCTCATGCCCGGGCATGCGAAAAAGGGAAAGGATCACTGTTTGGGCGTCAAATTCACTCGCAGAATAGCGGTAGGTTCCCTGATCTGCCTCAAAAAATCGGAGTTGTTGCAAGGGGGTATTGTCTGCGGAATAGTAGATTTTATCTTGCATCCAACATTTGATCTTTTCCAGGTTTTCGATGATTTCAACTTTTTTCCCCTTGGGCTCAAGCGTTAAAAGGGAGGTGTCGCTTTGGATTTTATAATGGAGCCTTTCGCCCGCTTCTTGAGAAAACCAAATATCTTTTTGTACTTTTTGCCGGATTTGGTGTGTAGATGTTTTGATCGCCTCAGACGATGCGGCAAGTCTCTCCTTTTTTTTCATGACTCTAGTGGTGATAGCTAAATCATAGGGAGTGATCCAAAGAAATTTGGCTCCCCAGGCGGCTAGGAGAAGGAAGAGGACTAGAAAGGAGACTTTTGTAGCTTTTTTAAATAACATTTACAACGTCGTAAATTTTTTTACATTCTTGCATAAGCGCTTTTAATTGATCAAAAGGAAATACCGAGTCTTTGTCGCTTTTAGCGTTTGCTGGGTCGTTGTGAGATTCGATGAATAGGAGGTTGCAGCCCGATGCGACGGATGCTTTTGACAGGGTGGGGATAAATTCTCTTTGTCCGCCCGATCTGTCGCCAAGGCCTCCGGGGAGCATAACGGAATGGGAGGCGTCGAAGCAAACGGGGAAGCCAAAGCTTTGCATGATGGGGATGGCGCGCATATCGCTGACGTAATTGTTATAGCCGAAGCTTGCCCCCCTTTCTGTGATAATGATTTTTTCATTGCCTGCGGAGAGGATCTTGTCGATCACATTTTTGACATCCCAGGGGGCCATAAACTGTCCTTTTTTCACATTGATGACAGCGCCTGTTTGACTTGCGGCAAAGACTAAATCGGTTTGTCTGCATAAGAACGCGGGGATTTGGATGATATCGCAAATTGCAGCAGCAGCTACAGCTTCTTCCGGAGTGTGGACATCTGTGAGGAGAGGAATGTTAAATTCTTTTTTCACTTTTTCTAGAATTCTAAGCCCTTTTTCTAGGCCAGGGCCTCTAAAGGAGTGGTAAGAGGATCGATTGGCTTTGTCGTAGCTAGACTTATAGATAAAATTGATCCCTGTTCCGGCAAAGATTTTCACAAGCTCTTCTGCGGCCATCAAGGCGTGCTCTTCATTTTCAATGACGCAAGGCCCAGAGAT
>JABDAY010000069.1 GCA_013288895.1 Chlamydiota bacterium
GATAGGGGAGTGAGGTGTCGATGATTTTGGTCCATTTTTTGTTAGGGGGGAGTTGTATTTGCACTGGCTGATGCTCAGCATTAAATGCGATGTAGAAATTTCCTAAAGTGTAAGCGATAAAGCGGACTTGCTCGCCCCAGTCTGGTTCGAAGGGGGCTTTTCCATGCCACTGGATATCTTCAGGTTTTAAAAATTCTGTCCTTTTAAAAACGGGATTGCTCTTCCTAAAGTCTATGAGTCTCTTATAGAAATTAAAGAATCCTTTGTTTTTCTCAATTTCGTTCCATAGAAACCAATTGAGCTCATTATCTTGGCACCAAGTGTTGTTGTTCCCTTTCCTTGTTTGGCCATACTCATCGCCCATAAGAAGCATAGGAGTTCCAATCGAGACCATGAGAGCCAGGATAAAATTACGCATTTGCCTTTCCCTTAAAGCAATAATTTTCGGGTTTGTGGAGCCTCCTTCAGCGCCACAGTTCCAGCTTTCATTGTCGTTTGTTCCATCATTGTTGTTCTCCCCGTTGGCAAGATTGTGCTTTTCTTGGTAGGAGACGAGGTCTCTTAAACTAAAGCCGTCGTGAGCTGTGACAAAATTGATGCTATGATAAGGCGCTCTTCCCTGCCCTTCATAGAGGTCGCTAGAACCGGTGATTGCTGTAGCAAAAGGGCCGACTTCATTGTCAGTTCCTTTTATAAAACGTCTGACAGTATCTCGGTATTTCCCATTCCATTCGGCCCACCTGCAGTAATGTGGAAAAGAGCCCACTTGGTAGAGGCCTGCCGCATCCCATGCTTCAGCAATGAGTTTTACGGAGCCAAGTTCTGGATCATTAGAAATCGCATGAATCAGGGGTGGATCCGTGAGGGGGTGGCCATGGGTATCTCTTGTTAGCACAGAAGCCAGATCAAATCTAAAGCCATCAACGTGCATCTCAGACACCCAGTACCTTAAACAATCGAGAATCATTTTGGCAACAATGGGGTGGTTGCAATTCAAAGTATTCCCACATCCGGTGTAGTCTCGATAATGACCACTTCCGTCAGTCATATAGTAGATGTTGTTATCAATCCCTTTCATAGAAATAGTGGGCCCCTTGGCGTTTCCTTCTCCAGTATGATTAAAAACCACATCTAGGATCACTTCGATCCCATTTCGATGGAGTTCTTTAACCATTTTTTTAAATTCGGTGATCGCATTGACGTTAGAAAAGCGGTTCATGGGCGAGAAGAAGTTCATCGTAGAATAACCCCAATAATTTTTTAAAGGGGTCTTTATTTCACACTCATTAAACTCAAAAACAGGGAGTAGCTCTATGGCATTCACTCCCAGCTCTTTTAAATAGGGAATTTTTTCAATGACCCCTTCGTAGAGTCCTTTGTGTGTCACATTGCTAGAAGGATCGATTGTGAGGCCGCGGACATGCATTTCGTAGATAATCAAATCTTGAAACGGGATTAAAGGGAAACTCTCGTTTTCCCAATTAAAAGGGGGGATCTCCTCCGCAAGGCCAAGGGGCTCTTTCATTCCTTTACCCCATTCTAATGAAGTATTTAATTGTTCCGCATAAGGGTCTAAGAGGATGAGTTTTGAATTAAAAAGGAGCCCCTTCCCTTTAGGGCCGCAAATCCTATAGCCATAAGAAAAACGATCTGCGGGGAGTCCTGCAATGCAGATATGCCAAACAAAACCTGTTTTATTGACCCGAGGGTCTAAAGGAATTTCTAAGTAAGCCTTGTCAGAGCGGAGGCAGAGGGAAACGGAGGTTCCCTGTCTTGTAAAGATTGCAAAGTTCATCCCTTCTTCAGTCTTTGAAAAACCAAGGGGAGAGGGGTCTCCCTTAAGAACTTTATGTTTTATAGCGTCCATTAGGCCTACATAACTCAAAAGAAGAATTTATTCAAAGGTCTCTTGACTTTTAATCATAATTTAACTGATTATGAGTCCTTTAACGACCAAAGGAGGAATTTTCCATGTCATTTGAGAATGCTAAGGACAATCTAAGAGAGTTTGCAAAGGAGCTTAACCTTGAGGGATTAGGATTCGATGAAAACAACACGTGTATTTTAGGAATCGATAACGAGTTTTCCCTACACTTGACTTTTGAACCTAATACAGATCGATTATATCTATATTCACCCATTTTGGACGGCCTTCCAAAGGACGACAAAACAAAACTTAAGCTTTATGAGCATCTACTCGTAGGTTCTATGCTTGGCGGCCAAATGGTAGGCGGCGGCATCGGCGTTGCAGTCCCTGAAGAGCTTATCCTCATGCATTGCGTTCTCGATATGGGAATCGGCACCGATTCATCAGCGTTAAGACGTTTTGCTCCCATCTTTGTTGAGTGTGTAGAAAAATGGAGAAAGAAAGTTAAAGATATCATGGAAGGAAGAGAGCCCACAAAAGAACCTCTTCCCGGCATGCCCGCTCCACACCCACAAGGCAAACCAGGCGAGCGCGAGCGCTACATCAAGATCTAACAAACGATGAGCGATGAGTAATAAGCGGAAGAGGGAAAGAGTTATGAGCGCTCTTTTTCCCTCTTTCTTTCATTTCTTCCGCTCATTACTCATCGCTCATCGTTTCGCTGGGCGTTCTTATGGCGTCACCGCCGGAGCCTGTGCCGTCGGCGCGGGAGCTTGCTGTTGAAGACTCTCTGACTGCTGATATTTGCGAAATCAGCGCGGGAGCTTGCTGTTGAGGACTCTCTGACTGCTGATATTTGCGAAAATCGTTCCTGACATAATCCAGGGTGACTTGAGCCGACCTCTTCTGAAGGTCGCTGATTTGCGCAGTAGAGGTCTCCAGAGCTTCACGCAACTTTTGGCCTCTCTCATTGTGTATATCTACATAGCGTTTGTTTAGAAGGAGACTCTGGTGTTCCTGTTGACATTGATCACCGCAATATATATTACCATCGTATTTTAAATATTCTACTTGTTGATCGCTTGGAGCGGGTCTGGTCTTGCAATTTTTCCCATTTGCGCACTGAGCTTCTTCTGAAGATACTCTTACCGGTTCGGCGGGTGGTATTTGCCTCTTCGCCTCCATACTAGCAGCGACGAAGCGTCTGGTATAAAGGGCGTCTACCTCTGACATGGCAAAATTTGTATACTGCATGGCCCCGGCAGTGTTTAAAAACTTAATAGTGGCTGTGACTGCACAATCTTCACCGCAATACATTTTACCCTTATATTCTACTAGTGAATTATTAGGATTCGGGCAAGGTTGGTTTGCGCAGGCCCCGACTGAAGATGCTGCTGCTGCCATATATTTTCTCCTTTTTAATGTTAATTAATTCCTTTTTATCTTATTTTAACTTTCTAAATTATTATAATATATAAATGAATTTTAAGTATACTAAAATATAAATTATATATATGTAAACTATGCATGAACAATTGTCCTAACTCACATAGGCTTAATAATTTAAGATATCATACGGGCTAAAAAAGAAGAAACGCAAATCGCAAAACAAAAAACGCAAAACAGAAGAAATATGTCTCTTTATCGCGGTAGCGATAAAGAGACATTAAGAATTCTTAAATTTCTTCTGTTTTGCGTTTCTTCTTAGCGTTCGCTCAGGATGCTGTTGACCGAGCCGATGATTTCGCTATCGCCTGCCTCGATTTTTTTGACAACTTGCTTAATGGAGGTCATTACGGTAGAGTGGTCTCTTGAGAAGAGCTTTCCAATCTTTTGATAGGGTAGATTCAGCTCTCTTCTGCATAAATACATGGTGATTTGGCGGGGCAAAGAGCATTCTTGAGATTGCGATTTACCTAAAATATCGGTGGGTCTAATCCCATAGTAGATGGCTGTTTGCTGAATGATTTTTTCAGAGGTGAGTTTGTTTTTATTTTCCTCTTCAAGGAGCTCTTTCAGAAGCTTTGAGGGGGGTGCATTTTTTTGAAGATGGGATCCTAAAATAAGGGTCATCAAGGCTTTTTGTTGTGACTTTATGCTATGGAAATTCTCTAGTAAAAAGGTCTCAAGTTCTTCAGTTAAGGGAAATTGTAGGAGCTCAGCTTTTTTAAGGAGAACCTCTCTTAAATTTTCTTGCTTTGCAAGATGGAGGGTGATACCCCATTCAAACCTGCTGACAAGTCTAGGTTCAACATCTGTTAATAGTTGAGGAGCGCAGTTTGCGCTTAAGACAATCTGCCGTTTTTCTCCATGGAGATAGTTAAATGTATGAAAAATCTCCTCTTGTGTGGCGCTTCTATTGGCAAAGATATGGACGTCATCAATGATAAGTAGATCCGCGCATCTGTAGCTACTCCGGAAATTCTGCATCATCCCATTACGGATTGCTTTAACGAGATGGCTCGTGAACACTTGAGCATTCACATAAATGACTTTTTTCCCCAGTTCCTTAAATTTATGGGCAATCCCCATGAGTAAATGGGTTTTGCCAGTACCACTTTTTCCATAAAGATAGAGGGGATTGTAAAGTGTGGTTCCCAGCTCTTTGATAAATGTAAACGGGATCACATTTTCTTTTGAAGGAACGTAATTTTCTAAACGGGCATAAGGATCGATAGTTTCAAATTCGAGCTGGAATTCTAGAATTTCTTCCTGAGTTCTTTTCCTCTTTTCAATCCCTTTCACTCTGAGATGTACTTTAATCGGCTTTTGGTTCTCATTTTTAAAAGTAACCAGCCTTTTTCTTACATGCTCTTCAAACCACTCTAAATGAAAAAGATCTTTCCCTTCTAAATACAGATTGCAAGCATCAAAATTCACAACCTTCAAGGTGCGGAGCCATTTATCCACAACATCACCCCCAAGCTCCGCCTCCTGCTCCCTTAAAAACTCATCCCACTGCTTCATTCGACAACTGTAGTATTTTCAGACTAATTTTACTATCATGTTTGTGAAAGCAGTCCTGTAACAGACAGGGCTTTTTTTTCTTTTTGGTGAGGTTTATGCTTCATTAT
>JABDAY010000070.1 GCA_013288895.1 Chlamydiota bacterium
TTTGGCAGACTGCTGTTACAAAAGCCAAAAATGATGCAAACCTCAGCTGGAGGGAGGTATGTTCTCAATTAAGTATCTCCTATTGTGGCTCATCATTATTTAAAACGGGGATTTCCAGAAATCGGATGCAAGCTTTAAGTGAAATACTTCCATCAAAAGAATTATCTGCTTTGGCAAATTCTGATGTCTATTGGGATGAGATTGTTTCAATCACAGAGCTAGGGGTTGAAGATGTTTATGATGCCACTGTTGAAGGGGTGCACAACTTCGTAGCCAATGACATCATCGTGCATAATAGTATTGAGCAGGATGCGGATATTGTGATGTTTTTGCTGAGGAGGGAGTATTATGATCCTTATGATAAGCCGGGACTGGCTGAGTTGATAGTGGCGAAAAATAGACATGGTGGGGTTGGGAATGTGAACCTGACATTCAGAAAAGAGATTGCTCAATTTGCTAATTATTCCCCTGGACTTGCTGGAGGCCCTAAGGACTCAAATGAGGATGCTTTTTCAGCTTTTGCCCCAAGGCCCATTCAGGATGATTAAGACTCTACTGAACTTCGGCGCCGAAGCGTTCCCGGCACGGGCAGGAGGCGGTCATTTGGTGTCCCAGCATGGCGTCTAACGTTAATTCCACTGACTGAAACCCGTAGATCGTGCTGAAATTTCTCTTCATCATCAGAAGATGAGGTGTAAGGGGAAGATGGGGTGGGGGTTGTCTCATGATCTTCGGGAAATACCTGCGCGCTTTGTTTGGCAAGATGACATTTGAGGGCGGTGGCTCCGGCTGCGCCTCCAATAGCTCCTGCTATGCTATATACACAAGCTTGTGTGTAAAGTTTATGCATGTCAAAATTCTGTCCTTGTACGGCTAGAAAAATAGCAGCGACAGCTACGCCAATGACACAAGCAGTCTGGACAGCTGTACAAATTCGCGTTGCTAGGGTATTGCCCATAGTTCGTTCAGTTACAGGTCTTACCATAAAAAAACCTCCATTAGTTCCATTTAATTTAAGTATACTATATAAAGCCTTAATATTCAAGTAATATTTTTAGTATTAGCTGAATAAAATGTATTAAGTCTGTAACATGCTTAAAATCAGGTGTTTAGCATTAGTTCTTTACATATTGTCATGGAGGAATTAGAATGGTCATTTATTTAGGAGAGTGTTATGTCATCTGTAAAAAAGAAACGTAAGTATAAGATCGCCAAGCACAAGCGCAAAAAGCGGAGCAGACGCGATAGACACAAAAAGACTTAAAACCTGTTTAAATTCTTTAAGATCGGTTACGGTTACGGGAGGGCTGATGCTTCGCGCAGCAGATTGAGGTCTCGAAAATCCGTAACCGTAACCGTAACCGTATGCGTAACCGATCTTAAAAATTTTAAACAGGTTCTTAGATTTTAGCTCAAGGTTCCGCCTTGAGCTATTCTTTCTTATCCTTTATCCTTTCCCCATATGTGGAATTATCCTGAAGAATTTGATGTAATTGTCGTCGGTGCGGGTCATGCTGGCTGCGAAGCTGCGCATGCATCTGCGCGTATGGGGGCTAAAACCCTTCTTTTAACCATGCATTTGGATACGATTGCCAAGATGAGCTGTAATCCTGCGGTGGGGGGTACTGCTAAGGGACACATCGTCAGGGAGATAGATGCTCTTGGCGGAATCATGGGGAAAATGACCGATTCAACGGGGATCCAGTTTAGGATGCTCAACGCTTCGAAGGGCCCTGCTGTTTGGTCGCCGCGGGCACAAACAGATAAGTTTGCCTACCAGATGGAAATGAAGCATTATTTGGAGGGGGTGGACAATCTTTTCATCAAACAGGGAACCACAGAAACATTGCTCATTAAAGATAACAAGATTTTGGGGGTGGAAACTCTTGAAGGGATTGCTTATTTGGGCAAAACGGTGGTTTTATCTTCAGGAACGTTTATGCGAGGCCTTGTCCACATTGGAGAGGTGCAATATGCGGGGGGGAGAGCTGGCGATAAGCCATCTGTGGGGCTCTCTTTGCATCTGGAAAAACTGGGATTTAAACTAGGAAGGTTAAAAACGGGCACCCCCCCGCGCATTCATAAACGGAGCATCGATTTTTCAAAAGTCGAAGTGCAAAATGGAGAGGAAGGGGTCAGATTTTCTTATGATGAGCCTTTAGGACCAGGACTCAGACAAGTTCCCTGCTACATCACTTATACAACTGAAGAAACTAAACATGCTGTTCTTGAAAATTTGCATAGATCTCCCATGTACGCGGGAACAATCAAAAGTCGCGGCCCCAGGTATTGCCCATCTATTGAAGATAAGATGGTCCGGTTTGCAGATAAAGAAAGGCACCAGATTTTCTTAGAGCCAGAAGGGCTTCAAACAAGTGAATACTATGTGAATGGGATCTCATCTTCCCTTCCATTTGATGTGCAGCTACGGATGCTCCGAACTGTTATAGGACTCGAAAAGGGGGAGATCATGCGCCCCGCCTACGCAATCGAATACGATTATGTGATATCTGGACAACTAAAGCTTACTCTTGAGACCCATCAGATCGATGGCCTTTTCTTATGTGGCCAAATCAATGGGACAACGGGTTATGAGGAAGCTGCAGGACAAGGGTTGATTGCAGGGATCAATGCTGCAAATAAGGTTCTCGGGAAAAAACCGTTTATTCTCAAGCGCTCCGATGCTTATATCGGCGTCATGATCGATGAGCTGAGCACAAGAGAACTCGATGAGCCCTATAGGATGTTTACTTCCAGGGCTGAACATAGGCTTTTGCTCCGCCAGGATAATGCAGATTTGCGCCTAAGACATTTTGGCTATGAGCTTGGACTCATCAATGAAAAACAATACCAAAAGCTTTTACACAAAAAACAAACAATTGAAACGCAGATAGCGCAAATGCATAAAACTTTTAGGCAAGTTAACGGAAAAGGTGTTTCTTTAGCTGCCCTCCTCTGCAGACCTGAAACGACCTATGCACAATTAGAACTTCCCGATCATGGCTTAGAAATTAACACCCAGATCGAGCTCGCACTTAAATATGCGGGCTATATCCAAAGGCAAGAAAACGAAGTGATAAAACTAAGTAACATTGAATCGATCTCCATCCCCGTGAGTTTCGATTTTTTAAAAGTTAAGGGCTTGAGCAATGAAGCAAGAGAAAAACTCCACCGTTTCCGCCCCCAAAATCTAGGGGTAGCTTCCCGTATTTCAGGCATTTCCCCTGCGGACATCTCTGTTTTAATGGTAGCATTAAAATGAAGGTCCATCATTTTAAAAACCTTCCCATCGCAGAGCAGCTAAAATTGGAGGAAGAGCTTTTACGCTCTTCAACCGAGGAGCATTGCATCATTAACGAAGGGACTCCACCTACTATAGTGATGGGGATCTCAGGAAAAATGGAGGAGCTCGTTAGACCTGGCGCGACCCTTCCCCTATTAAAACGGTTTAGCGGCGGCGGCACTGTTGTCGTTGATGAAGAAACCATTTTTATCACCTTCATTTGCAACAGAAAACCTCATGATTTCCCCGAATCGATCATGCGCTGGACAGGGGAATTTTACCAAAGAGCCGCGCCCCCCATTACCTTAAGAGAAAATGACTATGTGATTGGAGAGAAAAAATGTGGCGGCAACGCCCAATATATTAAAAAGGAGAGGTGGCTCCATCATACATCCTTCTTGTGGGATTATTCTGAAGAAAGGATGGATCTTCTCCTCCATCCCAAGAAAACCCCCCAATATAGAAACGGCAGGTCCCACTCCGACTTCCTCTCCAAACTTTCAGACTTCTTCCCCTCCAAAGACCATTTCATTCAATTAATTAAATGCTATTTAGAAAATATTTTAGTATTAAAATGATCGAGCGCTTGCTGCGCTGTATACCGGTGTTCAGGATAAAAGCATACCATCTTGGCAATTAAGTCTCTGAATTCAGTGTCAATGCTAGGATAATGACCTTTTAGCTCATGTTGTACATCACCATCAGACATATAAGCAATTCCTTCAACTTCCTCTTGAAAATGAAAAACAGTACGGCTAATTATCGCATATAAAATACAACCCATGGCAAAAACATCCCCAGCAGGAGTAGTCGCTGCAGCCATAGCCGCTTTCCCTGTAGGGGATTCTCTATGATACATACAGATAACTCTTGCTCGTTCACGAGGATACCACATCTCCGTACCACAGAATGCTTGTTTTGCAACCTCATCGGTCATATAGCAAGCATGTCCCATGTCGGCTATCTTACCGCGCAAAGGTTGATTAAGCGCGGACTGATAAACAAGAAAATTCTCCATCTTCAAATCACGATGCAAAACCCCTTTAGCATGCATTTTGACAAGCCCTGTTAAATAGTCCCGAATCGCATAAAGCAAGCCCCCTAGTGGAGGTCTCTTATATTTAACAATATTAAAAAGATCTCCCCGATTACAGTACTCCATCACAAAATAGATCTTATGATCTATCTTTACAGAAAAATCGAACCTTACAAATTCTTCTTCTCCTCGAAAGAGTTCCAAAAAACTTTCTTCTCTGGATAGATTTTCCCAAGCTTCAGAATTGCTAATACGGTGTGTTCTTGAGGCATCTCTACTTACACCTAAAACTTTTTTCTCCCCTGTTTTCCTATTAACACAAAATTTA
>JABDAY010000071.1 GCA_013288895.1 Chlamydiota bacterium
CGATGGAAAAGCCGGCGGCGTGGAGCCAGTGGGTGTAGGAGGAGAGGGGGTGGTGGAAGGAGTATGTGGTTTTAGAGGCGTCAGAGCCCGGGTGGGTTTGGATGGGGATTTTTAGGGAGGACATGTATCTGTCGATGCGGCGGTATTGAATCTTTTTTTGAGGGTCGGTTTGCCAGCTGGATTGGCGGGGGATGCGAAAGCAGGGGTGGTTAAGGACGAGGAGGAGTTTGCCTCCGGGCTCTAGGTATTTGTGGGCGTTTTGAAAGACTTTAAGGGGCTCTTCAATATTTTGGAGGGCAAGGATGATGGTGGCATGGGTGAAGAGGCCTTTGAGATCGAGCTCTTTTGTAGCGTCTTTGACTAGAAAATTTGCCTTGCAGGGGGTCTTATATTTTTTGGCCGACGCGATGAGGGTGGGGGAAATATCTATTCCTAGGTATTCAGAGGCTGGAGGAAGGTGGCGGGCTAAGATCCCTTGCCCGCAGGCGATATCAAGAACTTTTTTTGGCTTAAGCTTAAGGATATAGGGGAGGATTAAGTGCTCGTGGAAATAGTGCCCTTTTTCCCCGACAATTTTATCGTACCAGTCTGCGGAGCCTTCCCAGCTACTAGTCTTCATTTTTCTCGTGTTTTAGAAGTTGTTTCCAGTGGGGTTTTTGGAAAAAGAGGATAACTATAGGCGCAAGGCAGGCCCCGATGATTGCTAGGCTTAAACAGCATACGTAAAAGAAATAATTTTCTTGAGCTATTTGGGTGGGACGGAAAAAGCCGATGATTAGGGCACAGAGGGAGCTTAAAAATCCTAGCGTTCCGATAATCCACATTCCGGCATTTCCACCGGGAATTTTATAAGCTCTGGGAACGTTTGGCCTGCTATAGCGGAGTCTGATGGCAGCGCCAACCATAAGAAAATACATAATAAGATAAAGTTGAATGACGATGACAGAGATCATCCAATAGGCGCTATTAATTGTAGGCATCAGTAAGAATGCTAAAGAAAGACAGGATACAATAATCGCCTGGGTGATGAGAAGGGTGTGAGGCATTCCGTGTTTATTGACTTTTCTAAAGAGGGGAGGGAGGTCTCCATATTTTGCCGCTGCAAGTAAACTTTTTGTAGGGCCAACTATCCAGGTGCTCATAGAGCCTACTGCCCCAACGGCTATAAGGAATGCGATATAGGGTGTAAGCCATCCGAGATGGTATACGCCCACGAAATACTGAAAAGCTTGCAATGACCCGGCAACAAGGCTGATCGTCTCTTTGGGCACTACAATGGAAATTGCGAGCACTCCTAAAATCGAAAGGCCAAGTATTAGAGACACGGAAAGGAGGATCGATCTGGGGTAATCGCGCTGAGGATTTTTAACATCCATTGCGTGGACAGCCGACATTTCAATCCCAGACAAGGTTAGGAGGATCCCCACGAAAACAACAAGTTGCTCTGGGGATGCAAGGTCAGGGAGAAAACTTTTCATTGAAAGATCGATCTGCAAAGGGTTGCCGCCAAAATACCAGGCAAAGCCTAAGCCGATGATCAGGGCTCCGGGGAGGAAAGAGCCGGCAATCACACTTATACTGCTAATCGCGCTCGAGATTTTCATTCCGAGCAAATTCACCAAAGTTGTTGCCCAGAAGAAACTGAGCATGATAATGATTGTGTATGTTTTATTAGAAGCAAGATCAGGGTTGATGATATAGGCTATAGATGCAGCTATAAAAGACAAGATAGTGGGGTACCAAAAAAGGTTTTCAACCCAAAAAAGCCAAGCGGCTAAAAACCCGGCACGATGCCCAAATGCTTCCTTTACCCAAACGTAGATCCCTCCAAGCTTTGGCCAGCCAGTTGCTAGCTCTGCCGAAATAAGCGCCATCGGGATAAAAAACGTTAAGGCTGACAAAATCAAATAAAAAACTGTAGCAAAGCCACTCTCTGCAATTAATGGCCAATTTTTCACCGTCCCCACCGCCGCAACGTTGATCATTGCCAGCGAAAAAATACTCAGCGTCTTTTTCATAATGCTATAATCATAGTAGAGCAAGCTTATTTGCAACAAGAATTAAGATCGGGCACGCACGCGGGCACGGGCACGGGCACCAAATCCGGAAAGAGAAGAAGGCTTAAGCTCATCCCTCTTTCGTGCCCGTGCCCGTGCCCGCGTGCGTGCCCGATCTTCCTCTTTTAGACTTGTGGGATTTCATCCCACGAGGTGGTGTAGCAGGGGGAACGCTTATTGGCTTTGGGTTTCCAGGATTTTGTGGTTCCTTCGGCGGCGAAGAAGAGGGCTCCGTTGCCGTATTTGTCGTTTACGGCGTCGTAGAGTTCCATTCTCTTGTTGTGATGGGGGGTGGGTTTTTGGAACAGGTCTAATTGGGTGCGTTTGCTGGAGGTGATTTCTCCGATGAAGACGCCGGCTTTTTTATGGGCAATGGGTTTGAAGGCTTTGGTGAGGGCGATCCCTGCGTAATGGATGAGGAGGGGGGTGTAAGAAGTGGGAAAGGGAAGGGGGAGAGACACGCTATCTGTGGAAGTGAATACTCCTAGATAGCTGCAGGCGGCGTTTTGTGCGCGCAGCCGCTCTCCTATATTTGCTGCGTGGTAAGAAATGGCCTCTCTGAGCTCTTTGTAGGTAAAGACCTCTTTCCCAAAGCTTCGAGAGGAGATCATGCTTTTGGAAAGGTGATCATTGCCCTCTTCGATGCAAGGGGTTCCTCGTAGTTCGTAAGCTGTTTTTAGGCCACTCACAGTGAGAAGCTTTTTAATAACTTGATCGGGAGCATTTTTTAGCTCAAGGGCTGTGCGGATCCCTTTTGCATTTAAGTGCTCACGGGAATTTTTTCCAATTCCCCAAATTTCTTCGACGGGGAGATTGTCTAGAAAGCTGTCTATGGTTGTTTTATCAATGAGGATATGCCCCAGTTTTGCAAGTGTTTTTGTGGGGGCGATTCCAACAGAAACGGGGATCCCTGTCCACTGTTTGACTTTTTGTTTAATCTCATCGGAGAGGGCATGGCAATCTTGGAGAGAAAGTTCGGGCAGCTCCATAAAGGCCTCATCTACCGAATAGACAAAGAGGGGATAGCCAAATTCTTCTAGAGTGACCATCACGCGCGCTGACATGTCGCCATAGAGTGAAAAGTTGGAAGAGAGGGAGATCACGCCGCGAGGGAGCTCCCATCTAGGATCTCCCATTTTAATCCCGAGGGCCTTTGCATCTTTTGATCTTGCAATCACAAGGCCGTCGTTGCTCGAAAGGACAACAAGAGGTTTTCCGATAAATTTTGGATTAAAGACCTGCTCGCAGGAGGCAAAAAAATTGTTACAATCAACCAGCGCTGTGAATGACATAAGTGACCACTCCCCAAACTTCGACCTTCTCTTTTGCTTTAATCTTTCTTAGGACAAATTCTCCATCTACAATGGCAATCACAGTTTTTCCAGAGCTTGGTGTGATCGATCTATCAACCACTAAAATATCTCCGGTGTTTTTCTCTCTAAAGAAAAAAGTCGCTGCCGGCCTCTGGATGATCAGGGCATTTAAATCGAGCTTTTGCTCGAGCTCGGGTAATGGAGAAAAATGGGCCATACTTTTAGTTTACCCTTTTGTCAATTTTACAGCTGTGATAACTTTTTAATATGATGAATGAAAAATCGATCACCGCCGTTCAAAAGTCGAGCTTTTCAAAACAATTTTGCAAGCCTTTATATGAGACCTACTGTTTTTCCCGCATACCCGGAACTGTGCAGAATCTCTTCGGAAAAAAGGGAAAGGGGCTTCCCAAAGACACCATAAGTGGGGATGACTATGAAGTGGTCATTCTTTTGTTGATCGATGGGTTTGGATGGCGCTTCTTTGAAAAATATGTCGATAAATACCCTTTTTTAAAAAGGTTTGTCGAAAAAGGGATTGTGAGCAAGGTGACATCTCAGTTTCCTTCAACAACCGCAGCTCATGTGACCTCTCTTAATACGGGATTAGATGTAGGAGAAACGGGCGTCTTTGAATGGTTTTACTATGAACCTATGGTCGATGAGATCATCTCGCCTCTGATGTTTTGCTATGGAGGAGACAAAGAACCTGGGACCCTCTTAAAATCAAAGATCCATCCTAAAGAATTTTTCCCCCCAGGGACTATTTATCAGCAGCTTAAAAAAGAGAAGGTGAGTTCTTTCATCATACAACATGAGAGTATTGCTCATTCCCCCTATTCCAACGTGATGCTGCAAGGGGCTATGCAAATCCCTTATTTTAATTTTGTCCATGGGCTTAATCACGTGCTCCAGATTTGCAAGGAGCCCAAAGGGCAAAAATATATCAACCTCTATATGGGAGATATCGATGCGCTGGGCCATCGAGCGGGGATAGATTCTCCTGAATTTGAAAAGGCTGTGGACGATTGTTTTACAACACT
>JABDAY010000072.1 GCA_013288895.1 Chlamydiota bacterium
TCAGTTCAAGTTTTGCAACTATCGATCAGTTAATGCCTGTTCTGGCTAGCTGCACAAAAAACGCTTTGAGCAAAGAAGAAACTGAAAAAATTCTTACTGTTGTAGACAAGAATCTTGCCATTTCGAGCACTGAAGCGAGGAAAATTAGTGGCAAGGATGAAGGAATTGAGCGTTCCTTTTTAATTGGTGACAAGGGGGAGTGTGTCATCCTCATGACTAGAACGTGGGTTAGAGGTGACACCACCCTAGCTGATGATAGCTGCAAGACCGTTAAATTTTGCGTTAATAGGAAAACTGGAAAAAAAGAAGTTGTAGGTGTGAGTAGAGATCTCCGAAGAAGGAGCATAAATAAAATCAGCGGGGAAGAGTTTTGGGACAGGTTGCCTGCAGAGAAAGTTTTGTTAGAACTTTTCCGAGGAGAAGAAGAATTTGTAAAACTTGATTTTGCTGTAAAGACTAAACACAAATTTTACTTTGTCATGGAGTATTGTGATCAGGGAGAACTTTATGTTTTTATTAAAAGTGGGAAAGCTGCATCTGAGAATATGTTTTATGCCCTTCGTGATTATTTAGTGGGTCTTGTTAAAATGCATGCCAAAGGGGTGATACATCGGGATCTTAAACCTGCTAATCTACTTCTCTATCGGCCGGCCCCTGACCGGCCCGTGCGTGGCAAGATAGCTGATATGGGGTCTGCTTGTAATGAGAGTGATAAAAATGAAACAAAACTTTTTTGTGGCACAGAGGGGTGGTTTTGTCCCGAACGGGTTGTTGCTAGCCACTCACGCTTAAACCGGGATAATGCCATAGCAGAAGCGACTACTACTCAAGGGGATGTTTTTTTGATGGGTTGTATTATTTATGCGATGTTTACCGGACACCCTTTCCTTTTTCAAGAGGATATGTTCACTATTGCGGAAATGGACGAAACCAAAGCTCTGGGAGAAATGACCTATTGGTTTTCCATTCTTCTTTATTTTCCCTTTAAAGAAGAAATTCGAGCGCTGATTTACAACATGATCCTTCGTGATCCTTCTAAGCGGTGCACCGCAAAGAAAGCACTCGCTTATTTTGATGATGCAATATTTTCTAAGATGCAAAAGGGTTCATGAGTACTTTTAATTATGCATTTCCTGACGCCGAAAAATTCTCTCGATCTTTTAGGTCCTCTTATTCCTATGTAACTCCAGAGTTATCCCCCGCATGTTATGGAAATGCTATGAAGCTAATGAAGAGCATCTCCCAATGTACCACAACACCTTTAACCCTTTCTGAAATCGAAAAAATTCTAAACGTTAGAGACAGATGTTTAAGGGCGCCGAATCAAACAACGAGAAAGATTGGGGCCAAAGATGCATCGATTGCCCGTCCCCTTTTAATTAGTGAAAAGGGTGATGTGATTCTTGCTATGACCCAAACCTGGGCTAAAGGAGATAAGACTCTTGACCAAGGTTTTTGTAAGACTATTAAACTGGGCGTTGATTTGAAAACAGTAAAAATAAAAATTGTAGCAGTTGCTCGATTGTATCGAAGAAAACATCACGCTAAAATCAGCAACCATATTACGTGGGCGCGATTGCCTAAAGAAAGAGCCTTTCTTGAACTTTTTCGTAATGAGAGAGAATTTGTACAACTAGATTTTGTGGTAGACACTGGGAAGAAAGTCTATTTTGTCATGGAGTACTGTAACCAGTCAGATATTTATTATCTAAGTAGGACCACTCCCACGGAAAAAAACTTACTCTATTTAATCCGCGATTATTTGACAGCTCTTGTCAAAATGCATGCAAAAAAAGTCGTTCATCGCGATATTAAAACGGAAAATCTATTTGCCCACCAGGAAACCCCGGGTGCCCCTTTTTCCGGAAAAATAGGTGATATGGGGGATGCCTGTTTTGAAGGTGATGAAAGCAGCAAAAAAGAATTTCTCTGTACTGAGCGATCGTGTGCCCCTGAATATGCAGCGCTTAGGTTAGTCAAATATAAGTCGTTAAAGGAAAGTGAAGATGCCCACTGTAAGGCTACGACTCCAAAAGTAGATATTTTCTCTATGGGATGTGTTATTTATGTCATGTTCTGTGGCGGCGGTGTATTCAATTTCCAAAAAAGTTATGCGTCTATTGCGCACATGAACGAACAGCAAGCTCTACGAGAAATAAACCATTGGCTTTCTCGCTACGATGGCAAACTCCAAGAATTAATTTATAATATGATCCGCCGCGACCCTTTAGAGCGATGGACAGCAGAGCAAGCGCTCGATCATTTCAACAAATACATATTTATAGAATAGGAGTATTTATGACCTCTCCCGCTGTTAGCCCAAGTATTGCAACTATCGATCAGTTAATGCCTGTTTTGGCTAGTTGCACCAAAAATGCTTTGACTAAACCAGAAACTGAAAAAATTCTAACCATTGTAGATAAGAATTTGGGCATTTCGAGCACTGAAGAGAGAAAAATTGGTGGTAAGGGTGAAGGGATCGAGCGTTCCTTTTTAATTGGTGAGAAGGGAGAGTGCGTTATCCTTATGACCCGGACGCGGGTTAAAGGGGATACTGCTCTAGAACAGGGGTGTTGCAAGACTGTTAAATTTTGTGTTAACAGGAAAACCGGAGAGAAAGAAGTTGTATACGTAAGTAGAGATCGCCCAAGAACAAATAAACAGAATATTAGCTATTGGGAAGCCTGGGAGAATCTCCCCGTAGAGAAAAGTTTTTTGGAACTCTTTCGAGGGGAAGAAGAATTTGTAAGGTTCGATTTTTCCGTAATGACTGATCATAAGATCTATTTTGTGATGGAATATTGTAATCGAGGTGACCTTTTAGATTTTACTGTAAAAGAGAAACCCTCATTAAAGAGCATGGTTTATGCGATTCGTGATTATTTAACGGGCCTTGTCAAAATGCATGCTAAAGGGGTCTTGCATCGAGATCTTAAGCTGGAGAATTTGCTTCTTTATCAGTCTGCGCCTGATCAACCCTTGCGTGGTAAGATAGCCGATATGGGATGGGCTTGTCATATGGCTGATGAAGTTGCAAAACGGGGATTTCACGGTACGCCTGCGTGGTTCCCCCCCGAACGGGCACAAGTTATGTGCGTATATAATCCTAAATTTTCTGAAAGGAGAGCTAGCATGGCTGCGGCGACTAGTGCTGCTGGGGATGTTTTTTCCATGGGTTGTGTTTTATATGGGATGGCTTGCAATGGTAGATTTAATTTTCAGCAGGAGTTCCAAGAAATTGCTTCTATGTCTGATAGTAGTGTACTATATGATCTACAACAGTATTGTCCTCATCTTGACCCCGAATTCAACAACTTAATTTCTAAGATGGTGCGCCGCAATCCCCAAGACCGCTGCACAGCACAAGAAGCGCTCGATCATTTTAATACTAAAATATTTTCTAAAATGAAATAACCCAAATGGATTTATGTCTTCTCCCGTTGTAACCCCCCGTTTTACGCCTTATGAAGAGTTATTACCCATCTTAGCTAATTGTACCAAAGCCCCTTATCTGACCATTCCAGAAGTTAAAAAAATTTTAACGGTCGCAGGCCAGTCTCTTAGCAGTTCTAATACTGAAGCCAGAAAAATCGATGGTCAAGCGGAAGGGATTGCGCGTTCCCTTTTAATGAGCGGCAAGGGAGAGTGCGTTATCCTTATGACTCGAAGTCGACTTAGAGGAGATGTTGTTGTAGCTGATGAACACTGTAGTTGTAAGACCATTAAATTTTGTATCGATCCAAAAAGGGGGGAGAAAAAAATTGTAGGTATCATGAGGAGTGTGCCGCGAACAGGGACAACCAAGTATTGTGAGCCAGATGACTGGAAACAGATCCCTATAGAACAAACTTTTCTAGAGCTCTTTCGAGAAGAGGCGGAATTTGTGAAGTTCGATTTTGCTGTAGAGTCTGGTAGCAAAATCTATTTTGTCATGGAGTATTGTAATCGGGGAAACCTTTATTCTTTTATTGACCAGAAGAAGTCCTCATTAGAAATACTGCTTTATGCTATCCGCGATTATTTAATGGGTCTTGCCAAAATGCATGCCAAAGGAGTTTTACATCGAGATTTTAAGCCGGATAATCTACTTCTTTATCAGTCCGGCCCGCAGCAGCCTTTGCGTGGCAAGATCGCTGATATGGGTCATGCTTGTAATGAAACCG
>JABDAY010000073.1 GCA_013288895.1 Chlamydiota bacterium
ATCTCATTGCAAAAAAACTAGAAATGAAAAAAGGGATGCGGGTCTTAGATATCGGTTGTGGATGGGGCGGCTTTGCTAAATATATCGCAGAAAATTATGGGGTAGAAGTTGTCGGGATCACCCTTTCAGAGAACCAAGCAGAATATGCTAGAAAAGTATGTGAAGGTCTTTCTGTAGAAATTCGGGTCCAGGATTATAGGGATCTAAAAGAGCAGTTTGACCGGGTTGTTGAAATTGGGATGTTTGAGCATGTTGGGCTTAAAAATTACCGTTCCTTCATGGAAATTGTCCATCGCTGTCTTAAAGACGAAGGCCTTTTTATGCTTCACACTATCGGAAGCAATTTGAGTGATACAAAAACCGTAGAGCCTTGGACCAACACCTATATTTTTCCAAATGGGAAACTCCCCTCCATTGCACAAATTGGAACTTCGATTGAAGGGCTTTTTGTCATGGAAGATTGGCACAATTTTAGTGCCGATTACGACAAAACCCTCATGGCATGGTATGATAATTTCAACAAAGCCTGGGGCACCCTCGAAGCTTCTTACTCACCCCCGTTTTATAGAATGTGGAAATACTATCTCCTCTCCTCTGCCGGAGCGTTTCGCGCCAGAACCATGCAGCTTTGGCAAGTCGTCCTCTCCAAAGAAGGAGTCATCGGCGGATATAGTTCAGTGAGATGAAGGATAAGGCGGAAGCCTTTTCTTTAGAGCTCTTAATCTAATATCTTGCGCTGCTGCTGCAGATGCGTAAGCAGCTTCCTCCCTTCTCATCTGAGCATGCTCAGGATTTGATGGAGCTGGTGCAGGCCCGGAGCTTGCAGCAACAGGTTGAGATTCTTCTGGTAGCCAGCTAACACCCGTCAGAGGAGGAGGAAATGAAAATCTCGACGAAACAGCTGTGCTCACACCGCCATCACCAAGACAACGCATGACATATCCTTGTTATGAAAAATAAACACGCACCAGCATATAGACCATGCTTGTTTTGAACAAGAAAAAGCCGCGCAAGCGGCTATCAAATCGCGACAGCGATGGCCGTTGCTAGCCGTGGGTGACCGAAGGGAACCCACGGAAACGATATTATATTAATCAGAGCCGCGCAGCGGCGAAACTACTGGCGCCAGTTCCTGGCTTATTTTTAATGGTTCATCATTTCCGTGGGTTCCCTTCGGTCACCCACGGCTAACAACTGTAGCCGCATTCGCAGCAAAATTACCGCTTTGCGGTCAAGAATAGCTTCATTTTAAAGACTTCTCAACTTTAGCAACATCTTCAGGAGACTTAAGTGGGCAATAGACCTGTTCCCTAGGATAAACAAGAACGCTAACCCTTTCAGCATAATCTAAAAGATCGAAGATGTATTTCTCTGGCTTCTTTCCTGAATGCCAAGGCAAATTAACATCGGCAGTTTTTTTGATAAAATCGAAGCTAAACGAGAACAAACTAATGTTGGCTATTTTACATTCTCCCTTCATAGCATCTGTAAGTTCTGTGTATTCGATCACTTTAATTTTATCATCGACCTCTACGACACCTCCCACTTTTTCTTCGGGGTTTAATTTATGAACACACTTTAAGGTCACCTCATTGTTTTTTCGTTGATGAAAACCACAGAGGTTGGGATCAAAAGGGTCAGCAAGGGGATTATCAATGAGAATAACTGTCAATTGCTCCACGCCACGATCTACCCATTTTTTCCAAAGTCCTGAATGATAGAATAAAGGGAGGGCTTCCCCATTTCCTGCAGGAGTTTTTTGTGTGATGATATCTACTTTGAAATGGTGCTCTTTTAAATACTCGACACTTTTTTGATGGTTTGGCCCTGATGTCATGACCGCGACAGGCAATCCCGGTTTTATCTTTTCTAAATGGATTTGAAAAAGGCTTTTTTTAAGTGTCGGGAGAATAAATGTCCCTTTTGGCCCATCAAAACCTAAACGGGAACCGACCCCCCCCTGCGAGAATTAAGGTGCCTACTTTCCCTTCCGCAATAAGTTTTTGGCCGAGTGCAATATCATCTTTATTTCCAGAGTTTTCAAACTTCGTTAAGGGCCGCATATACCTCTTCTACTTTGATCGAATGGATGTTTTTGTTTTTTCCAATGAGGGGAATATGTTTTAACTCAGGGTTGGGAGAGGGAACATTTTGTTTTAAAACCCCTTGCTTGGGATCTGCCCAAAGAGAAACGATTTTTATGGGAAATGCCTCGTTAATGTAGTAGGCGATCGATAAGACGCCAGAATCGGGGACGACTAAACGGGAACAATGGTTTTTTATAATCGAAAGCATTTCAAAAAGGGTGGTTTTTCCTCTTAGATCGATAATATTATCAAATGGATATATGGGCGTTTGACTAAATCCAAACAATAGAATGGGGGTATTTTTAGATTTCTCAAAAAGCTCTTTCCAATGTTCACTATTCCAATTTTTTTCATACGCATAGGTCGTTTCACTATGAACATGAACTCCTAGATATTTTCCTTGAAGATGATATTTTTCCGCTAGAGCGTCCCATTCTTTTTTCCAATAGAGCTTGGGAACAAGTTTGCCAAGCTGCCATCTCACCCACTGTGAGGGGTCTGCATTCTCAATAACTAAATCGTATTGTTCTTTGAGCTCTTCAGAAAGTGTGAAAGGAACCCCCCTCTTCCACGAAGGATCAACGATGACTTTTCCCTCATTTAACATTTCAAAACCTTCGGCTAAATCTAGTCTTGTTAAAAAAGTGATTTCAGCGTTGGGAATAAATTCTCTAATTCTATAAACAAGGGCGTAAATACCTAAAGGAATATCTCCCAGACCCCGATTCCAAGTGAGTAAAATCGTTCTACCGTTACTTTTTTTTAGAAGACAGTCAAACGGATTCTGCGTAAGCAGCCTTTTGAATTGCTTGAAATACTTCATCAGATTCAATCCTTTTCATACAGCGGAAATCTATAGGGCACGTTCTTAGATAACAGGGGGAACAATCCACGTGTTTATGGATCACTTTTCCTGTCCGATAGGGACCTGTGACAATCTCGCTTGTGGATCCAAAAAGAGCCACCACGGGTGTTCCCAGGGCATCTCCAATGTGCATCGGCCCGCTATCATTTGTTAGAAGGACATCGCATATCGAAATGAGGGCTGCCAATTCTCTTAAGGAAGTCATGGCGGCCAAGTTAATCACTCTAGAAGGGAGATCTTGACAAATCTCTTTCACAAGCGATGCTGAAGCTTGATCTCCAAAATAGACAACAAAAAGATCTTTATCTTCCAAGAGCCTTTCCGTAACTTCTCTGAAACGTATAGGAAGCCAACATTTAGCAGATCCGTATGTGGCGCCTGGATTAATTCCAACAACCCTACTCTGATCAGATACCCCATGCTGTTTTAAGAGCTGCCGGGCCCTTGCAACCTCTTCTTGAGAAAGAAACAAGCGGGTTGTTGTTTGAGAAACGGGTATTCCAAGAGGTAATAAAAGCTGTTTATAAGTTTTTACCAGATGCTGCCCATGTAAACTGCCTGGCAAAGGAACGCCGGGAGAAAGAAATAAGGATCTTCCATTACAAGCGTAACCTATCCGGTTTTTTACCTTTCCAAACCAAAACCAGAGCGCCGAAGAAAAAGAATGGGTGAGAAGGACCCCTAAATCATAGTTTCCTTTTTTTAACCGTTCGATAATCGCTTTTTTTTCTGCACGTGGACTAAACCTCCCCCTCTTACAAAAATATAAAAGCTGATTAATTTCAGGATCTTCTCGAAGAAGATCGCATAGGGGAGATCGGCACATCGCCGTAATTTTTGCATTAGGGTATGCATTTCTTAAATCTGTTAAAACAGGTGTTGCCATCACAAGATCCCCAATCCAATTGGGCATCCTCACGATGATATTTTTCGGCTCCATTTCCCACGACGGCTTGCTTGGCTTTTCGAGGGGCATATTCATAGATGGGGACCTTTCTTTTTGCTGCCGCAATCAATGCCGCCCCCCTAGCCATACCCAACTTTAAGGCGCTTTGAGCGTTTTTATGGAAGAATTGCATCTCGATCGCCATGGCAACCGGACAAAATTTT
>JABDAY010000074.1:0-117 GCA_013288895.1 Chlamydiota bacterium
TTAATGCATGAATGCAAAGAAATAGTGGCTCATGAGAGAGAAGTTCAAAAATAGCGGGCGCTACAGTTCTGCAAGTATCAATGGGTTGTGGCTCAACTATTTTTTTCAGGATAAAAC
>JABDAY010000074.1:127-586 GCA_013288895.1 Chlamydiota bacterium
TTCATGGTAACGTTGAAATCCAAAAAATCCCAAGATGTTTGCTCTGTTGCAAAATAATCACCGCTTGGCGATTTAGTGTGAGTGGCCGCAGGATGCTCAACAATAAAAATGAAACTGCCACCAGGTTTTAGCACACGATATATCTCACTCAAGGGGATTTGCCAATCCTTCAGATAATGCATGACTAGTGGTGCTATGACAATCTCAAAAGATTGATCTAATAAAAAGTGGAGCGGCTCTGCAAGATCGGCCTGATACACTTGCCCGCTTTCACCGAGATTTTTTTGAGCAATAGCCACCATGGCCCCACTTGCATCTAAAGCGGTGACTTGAGCTCCCATACTAGTGAGTTTGCTGGCATAGGCGCCAGGCCCACAGCCAAGATCAAGTACCCTTTTCCCTTCCAAGCTCGTAGGCAACTCTGAAAAAAGCGCTGGTCTTGCGTATAAAACATGAAAC
>JABDAY010000074.1:596-4004 GCA_013288895.1 Chlamydiota bacterium
TTCTTCAATATGCTTTTCATAGGAAGCGGCAATTTTGTCATAAACATCAGTGGAAAATACTGCGTCTGCCATTCTCACCCCCCAGTTGCAACTTAACCTTAAAATTATCGTAAATATTTGTCAAATGAGTGAAGAACTCTATTCTACGTACCAAAAAAAATCTTTCACATAACTTGTCACTACGCGCAACAATCTAGGAAGTGGAGAAAACATAGCGGCAACTTTTTCCTCGATCTCACTTCCGGTGGCAACAGGTTCAGTGCTAAGGTCAACTTTCATCAGAGAGTACCACATAGAAAAAAAATGAATTGCAAAATAAAAAATTGCTTGTTTTTCGCAAAAATTTATACTATTTCAAATTAAATCGATTTACATTATTATCAAATAAAAACAGGAAAATTTTATAATGAAATATATGCTTTTATGTTTATTATTATTTTTTGCCAAGATCAGTAATGGAAGTATTCCTGAAAATCAACAAATTTTCAGAGATACTTTAGAATATATTGAACAGCAGCACCTGCCTTCCATAGAAATCACCCCGTATATTGGAGCCCCAACGGGAAATTATACAGATGGCAATACGCCTCAAGTTTATGTTATCGATACTACAACATTTAAAATGACACAGCAAATGGTGCAAAAGGGATATAAACCCCTTGTTTTGGATATGGCTAATAAGAGTAGTCCCGGTGGGAGTGTCCTTGAAGGTTCAAATGCCCAAGAAGAAACTCTCTGTAGAGAATCCAATCTTTTCAAGGGACTAAAAAAAGCCTTAGATTTAAGTTTCTATCCCCTCCCCGAAGAGGGGGGAATTTTGTTAACCAACGTGACTTTTTTTCGCGATGACGAATACAACTTCCTAGAAAAACCATTTCAAGCTGATGTGTTTGCATCTGCCGCTTTTGATTGCAATCCTACCCATAAAGCAAACCCAGAACATCATTTATCCGGCTGTGATAGACCCGAAAATGATCTAGACTATAAAGAAGCGACTAAAAGAAAAATGCGAGCCATGTTTCAAGCTGCCAAGCAAAATGGGAATGATGCCGTTGTGCTCGGTGCCTTTGGATGTGGCGCATTCGAAAACGATCCTTATTTGATTTCCGAGTGGTATAAAGAAGTATTAAATGAAGCTGAGTTTCAAAATGTTTTTAAAATTATTATTTTTGCAATTAGAGGTGCTCAAAGTGATAATTTTAAAGCATTCACTCAAATGTTCAATTCGAACCAAATAAAAAACAACATGGAGGCCATATGTATTTAGATTCGATACAAAATAATGTTCAATCCACAGCAGAAAGATCTCAGCAAACGGGATCAATAAAAACTACAGCAGATCCTGCAGCCTATACTGCTTTTATGGTGATTTCCATTGAAGATGAAGTGTATCAACTAGATGACGGCTCAAAATGGCAAGTCGATTCACCAAAAAAAATAGGATTGGGAGATAAAATAGAATTGATCGATTCAAATACAATGAGAAAAATGGAAACAGGTGAAACCATTAAAACAACCCTTATTGATCTTCCTCGTTTAGAGAGTAATGTCATTGAAGCAATTCAATGGGTTTATTGGGGAGGAGAGCGTCAACCCCTGATCACACTTAAAGATGGGTCACAATGGTTTTTCGATGAATTTGCCTCCGCCATTACTTTTTGGCAGGCCGGAGACCAGATCCTTGCAATGCATTCTGACAACAACTATTACCTGATAAATATTGATAGCAGCAGAAGATCTGAGCGCCTCGCTAATTATAGTCTTGATGCTAGCACCGATACCTACACAATCGGAGAATTCTAAATGAACTTGCTACTATCTATTGTAATACATATGCCAAATATCGAGAACCCATCAGATCATTATCCTGTAGGAGGAGATTTAAGCAAAAAGGCTTTTACACCATACCCATAACCTCGAGTAGGGTCGCTGGAATAAATCCCTGGGAGGCCAATGTCCCATAACCATTTACTGGTTTTTTCTACGACAAATGTTTTATTAATCTTTTCAGTTACACTCTCTAACCCTGGCCCAAACTCTGAAAAACGGACCTCACTAACCCATTCTCGTTTTCCATTAGTTATCTCAAACTGCCCTCTTGTTATGGTATCTGCCAGGCAGACAATAGATGGTGCCCCACTAGAAGAACGGGTCAATTGAGATAAGTTTTCTATGTGTCGTTCAGAAAGAACTTCGTCCCATTCTTCAAATGTGTGCTTCACCAACATAACCATATCAGATTGGTTGCTGCTTCCTTTAGGCAGCTTCTCATCAAATTCTTTGCAATAAGCATAAATACATTCACTTAACTGGGAGAGGAGGTTTGATGAAATCACATAATCTGCAAGGCCGAGCGCTGAAAGGTCATCCCCCTTTTTTTTCCGGTCGTCCCTTAATAAATCATACAGCTTACAAACAACCACATGTCGATTTTGCTTTTCTATTCTTGCGCGTTCAAAGATAGCGCTAATTCTGCCAAACAATCCCCCGGTTAAATCACACTGTATTAAGGTAACATTATGTAAGCCTGTAGCAAACTTGGCTAATAGTGCAGGATCATAACCTACAAGCACCACTTCTTTAAAAAGCTTTGACAATTCTTTGATAGGCTCTAACGGCCCTGGAGCCAACACTATCACACGATCTTTCCTACCGCATAAATCCGCGCCTTCTAATATTAAAGCGCGAGATCTCTGCGTATGATCATCATCGGGATTAAATGTTGCAGAACTTAGAGTATCATAAGAAATAAAAAGCTGATGAGCTATTTCGTCTGCCTTTTTTGTGTGCTGGACATCGGTAAATACCTCGTAGAGCCCATCCCTTATAGGAATACCCTCAGATCCATTGGGGTCTAGGCCGCAATAATCAAGTATGTGATGAACAACAGGTCGAGGAACAGAAAGTGCCATAAATTTTTTAACCCATATAAAGGAAGCATTATAACTAGACCTTAAAATCCTGTAAACCTGCAAAAACAATTTAAACTTCTTGCGTAATTCCTCATTTTTGCCCTACAATTAGGTGCCACAAAAAATTAGCCTTAAAAAAATATATGACTATTGCTCATCACATCCATCCTTTAGAGCCTCCCGTTTGGCTTCGGGAAGATCTCCATCCTTATGCCCATGGGGGTGGATTTGGTATTGCAACAGAAATCCTGGCTGATCCTTCTTTGGCAGAGGTATTAAAAATTTTAGAACCTCGCCGCTTTAAAGAATGTGATCGTATTCTTAACGGGCAAAATAGGGTATTAAATGCAATCTCTGCAAAAAAAATCACCCTGGCTATGGAAAATAGCCCTGTAGTCGCTGCACTAGCCCAAGTTAAGTTTGGCCAAATCTCCATAGAATGGGACCTCTGGCTAGACCCTAAAGAACCCGGCTCTCTAGAAAGAGCCGTTATTGA
>JABDAY010000075.1 GCA_013288895.1 Chlamydiota bacterium
AATTCCATTTTTGAGCCACGTAACATTAGTTAATAAGAAGGCCTACTTGTTTGCCTGTTAGACGCAAATCGGTTAAAAGCTGCGCTTCATGGATTGGAAGAATTGACTCAACAGAAAAATAAAAAATTCAAAAATCAATTAGGTGAATAGCACATAGCAGGATGAGAAGAGAGATTAACAACCTGTTCGTTGTTTACGTTGGAAAAATTGTTTGTATAATCCCTTAAGTTAATGTTATCGATATTGTCTGTGAGGTCGAGGAGGGGGATCAGGACAAAGAGGCGCTCTTTCCACCGGGGGTGGGGGATGGTTAAGACCTCATCTTGGTAGGGCTCGTTGCCAAAAAAAAGGATATCAATGTCAAGCATGCGGGGGGCGTTTTTGTTTTTTGGGATTTTGCCCAAGTTCTTTTCTATTTGCTCTGTCATGGAAAAAAATACGCGTGGATCAAGTGTAGTTTTAAGCCGGCAGACGCAATTGAGAAAATTCCCCTGGGGGATATCGCTTACAGGGGTGGTTTCATAAATGGAAGAACACTCGAGTCTGCTAACCCCAGGAATCGCTCCAATTTCTCCTAAAGCATTTTTTAAAATGCTGAAGCTGTCTCCGATATTACTTCCCAGTCCAAGATAAACAGTCTGCCATGTCATATAGTCCAGGGGGTTGTTGAATTAAGAATTCGGCGGCTTTAAGGGCGCCTTGCGCAAAAATATCGCGGGAAAAGCTGGTATGGGTGAGTGTAACCCTTTCGCTTTCCATGTCGAAAATAATCGTATGCTCGCCCATGTGATCATCCCTTCTGATCGATTCAATGTGGGCTTTATCGTTCAATGCCTTTTTGAACATTAAGGAGGTTCCGCTGGGGGTATCTTTTTTGGTCGTATGGTGAGTTTCTATAATTTTAATTTGTTTGGCGTCATTACAGAGGATTTTTACTGCATCCATACAAAGCTGGATGCCCACGCTGAAATTTGCGGAAACAAGAAGGGGGATTTTAGTAGAGGCTTTTTGAATAAGCTCAAAAGTTTTTTCACTGTAGCCCGTTGTGCCAATAAGAAGAGGTTTTTGATGTTGAACCGCCTTGCTCATGTTTTCTTCCGTGGCAGAGGCTAAAGAGAAATCGATCAATATATCGGCACTGTCAAAGGGGGCTCCGGCAGTTTTTGTAACATAAAGATTGAGCGGCGATGCATCGATTAATTCTCCCAAATCATAGCCAAGGAATGGGGAACTTGAAGAAGCAGATCCAAAGACCACGGGAATATTTTTTTGAATGGCGTTAGCTAAAACTTTTTTCCCTACCCTTCCTGTGACGCCTATAATCCCTATTTTCACACAATCACCCTTTTTGGTACTGGAGTCTTTTGCTATTGCATTCTCCCAATATGTCATTTAGTTGCTTAATGGAAGAGAGCATGTTGATGATGGTTGTCCTCTCGCTTTCAAAGGCGGTCATTGAATGAAACTTTTTTTTTCGTGCACTTGCGGCCTTTTTGATGAGGTTATCGGCTTCATCTTCGCTTTCTTCTTCTTCATCGCATTCTGTTCCTAAAATCCCGAGGACTAGGCGATGGGTAAAATACCGGTTTTTTTGTTTACTCGGCCTTAGAGGAGGGGCAAATGAAGCCCAAGGGAGATTTCTAATATGTAAATCAAAAAGCCTTTCAAACTCTAAGGCATAGTTTATGGAATAACTATCGATGACAGAAAGGGCGGGGGCAAGCTGCATCTCCTCAATAAATTGGGGATCGAGGATTTGCTGATCCTGCGCATACCGGGTATGGATCTTAATATCTAAATTATCGATCGTGACAGCGTTCATTGGGGACGAGGATAAATCATAGGGGAGAAAGAAGCAAGAAGAAGAGAGAGAAGAAGATCGGGCACGCACGCGGGCACGGGCACGGGCACGAAATCCGGAAAGAAAAGAAGCCTTAACCTCTTCCCTCTTTCGTGCCCGTGCCCGTGCCCGCGTGCGTGCCCGATCTTCTTCTTCCTCTTCTTAGTTTATTCTTTACTAGAGGGAAAAGAACGGATCGCCGTATAATGTCCGTTGCGAGCCCTGAGTATTATGACAAAAGTAATAAAAAAGATCTTTTTCGTTTTCTTAGTATTGATGATGCTTCCCCTTCATTGCGAAGAGGAGGAGCATTCGATCAACTTCCATGACATTCCTGTCGTGGAATTAATCCATTATGTCAGTAAGATATGCGAAGTAAATTTTATCTTCAATAATAAGGATTTAGAATTTAATGTCACTCTGTCTTCCGGCAAACCGGTGAGTTCTCGCGATGTGCTAAAGGCCCTGTTTAAAATATTAAAATCCCATGGATTTTCTGTTGTGAAGCAAAAAGGGTATTTTGTGGTTTCCCCAATAGGAGAAGAGGCTGAAGCTCAACCTCGAGGCCAAAGTGTCGATCCTGAGAATAAAAAGATCGACTTTTTTTCTGATGAGGAAGGTCCATCCCACTATGAATTTTATGTGCATAAACTCCAATATCACGAAGGTGGAGAGATTCAAGAGGCTGTAAAAAAGATTGCGGCTGATTTAAGGGCGCAGGGAGATATTCCTCCCAAAGTTATCAAAGCGATTGATTCGATTCAGTGGATCAAAGTAACAAATTCTCTGATCTATTCAGGGGATGCAGAGTCAGATAGGATGATCAGAAAGCTCCTCTCAAAGCTCGATGCTCCATTAAGACAGGTGTTTATTGAGGTCCTCGTTATTGAAACCGATGTGAGGAAAAGCTCAGAGTTTGGTTTGCAATGGGCCGCAGGTGGCCAGCTTAACAATAAGATCGGATTTGGGATAGGCGATTTCCCAAAAAACTGCGATACACCCCAATTTGCACATACGATGAAAGGGATCAGTGGATCAAATACTCCATCCGGGCTTAGTCAGATTCCCATTGGCAGCGGTTTTGACTTGGGGGTGATCGGGGATATTCTTATGCACAAAGGGAAGTCCTATCTTTCTTTAGGCGCTCTTGTTTCAGCTCTTCAAGTTGATGGTGATAGCACGATTGTCCTTAATCAAAAAATCATTACTCAGGACAATAAACACTCGACTATTTTTGTCGGTGACAACATCCCCTTCACAGGGTCTGTTGTGCAAACGATTGGGCAGGGGCAGCAGACAACTTCTAATATCGAATACCGGGATATTGGAGTTAGTCTAAAAATCACCCCAAGACTTGGCGATGGGGATATCATTTCGCTTGATCTAGATCAAGAGATTAGCGAAAGCCTTACAAATCTGAATGCCCCCAATACTGCGCAAGTCAATGGTATTCGAACGACCAAGACGAATATGATGACTCACGTCCACGTCCCTGACAAGCATTTTCTAGTACTCAGCGGCATGATTCGCAATGCAAAAGCAAACCATAAAGCAGGCTTGCCATGCTTAGGGGGCTTGCCTTATATAGGCGCAGCTTTTAGCAAAACCACCCGGCAAGACGAAAAGAGAAATGTGATTATTTTCGTCAGACCTCATATCATCCGCTCAATGGATGAGTACAAAGAGGTCTCCGAAAAACAAGAAGCCTTCCACGAAAAACAAGCCAACAAAGACGACTTCACCGACGCCCTGAAGATTTTCAAAGAAGAATAAGAAAGAGAGAAAGAGAGAAAGAGAAATAAAGAGAAAGAATTTTGTTTTTTTAATGGATGTTTTTTAGGTTAATATAGACATGTCGGGTTGCGTGCGCTTACGCCACGCCCCGTTGCTCGCTAAAAAAAAAGAGACGTTTAGTCTCTTTTTTTTGTCTCCGCAACCCCCCTTGAGCCTCACCTCGCTTCGCCAAATCGTGTGCTCGGAGGTCTAGCTGTGTGCCTACACAGCGTCGCCTCGCGCTGGAGCGCTTCTTGCGCTACGATTTTGCTTTGCGATCTGAGGCCGCCGGCTGCTCGCGCGCTCCTTCCCTGCTTCGCGGGGCCCTTCCGCGTCACCTCGCAGTACCATTTTTTTTC
>JABDAY010000076.1 GCA_013288895.1 Chlamydiota bacterium
AGCGCACGCAACCCGACATGTCTATTTATCGGTAAAAAAACGATTTTTCTCATTACTCTTCTAGTTCGGGCATGAGTGATAAGTTGGTGCGATGCTGGAGGCGGGCGACGGCCTCTTCTGGGGGGCGCTGCTCGGGTTTTCTCTCGGGGAGGACCATTTGGAATTTAAAGAGGGCATGGGAGATCTCTTCTTTGATTTTGAGGCTCAGCTCATCAAAGAGAGCAAAAGCTTCGTGCTTGAATTCGAGGAGAGGGTCTTTTTGGCCAACTGTGCGTAGGCTCACTTCTGTGCGCAAATGATCGATGTTGAGAAGATGCTCTTGCCAAAGGCTGTCAATCGAGCGGATGAGGATATTGCGCACAACAGAATTCAGGATATTTTCAGGAGATGTCATCTCTCTATTGCCGCCAATTCTTTGCTGCGCCTGGAAAATAGTATTTGTTTCATGGGCGATTTTATGGGCAAATGCATTCATTACTTTAGAGGAGGAAATTTTTTCAATTTCAGCAACATCGATATAGTCATTATCAAGCTCTTGGGAGTCGATACTTACAGGGAAATTAGTGATAAGCCAGTTTCTAAATCCTTCGGGATCCCATCCACCAGGCTGTGTTTTGCTGACGAAGTATTTTTGTACTACTTGCACGCAGATGTTTTCTAAAATCTCATTTGCAAGTGCGATAGGAGTGTCTGTATGGAGCACGTCGTTACGGAAGGCGTAGATCTCTGCTCTTTGTTTGTTCATCACATCATCGTATTCAAGGGTATGTTTACGGATATTATAATTGCGTTGCTCTACCCTTTTTTGTGCTGTTTCTATCGATTTATTAAGCACTTTAGCAGAAATAGGCTCTCCTTCAGGAGGACGGAACCTCTGTAGGAAAGAGGTGATGCGCGGGGATGTAAAGAGGCGCATTAAAGAGTCTTCAAAAGAGACATAGAATTTAGAAGAGCCGGGATCTCCAAGGCGGGCGCTTCTTCCGCGAAGCTGTCTATCGATCCTTCTAGATTGGTGCCTTGTGGTTCCTATGACATGAAGGCCGCCTACTGTAGCAGAGCCTTCTTTAAGCTTAATATCGGTTCCCCTTCCTGCCATGTTTGTCGCAAGGGTGATGGCATTTAATTTCCCGGCATCTGCAATGATCTCAGCTTCTTTGGCGTGGTTCTTCGCATTAAGTACTGTGTGCTCCAGTTTATTTTGTCTGAGAATGCGGGAGAGTTTTTCTGAAATTTCTACAGATTCTGTCCCAATAAGTATGGGACGCCCTTCAGCATGGATTTTCTCGATATCCTTGATGAGCGCGTTGTATTTTTCCCTTTCCGTCATGTAGATTTCATCGTCTTCATCTTTGCGGAAACAGCCGCGGTGAGTGGGGATTGCGAGGACATCTATTTTGTAAATTTCTTTAAATTCATTGGCTTCCGTCATCGCAGTTCCGGTCATTCCAGAAAGTTTTTCGTACATGCGGAAATAATTTTGCAGCGTGATCGTAGCGTACGTTTGAGTCTCGCCCTGAACAGAGAGTCCTTCTTTAGCTTCGATAGCTTGGTGCAGACCATCAGAGAAGCGGCGTCCGGGTTGAGGGCGGCCTGTATTCTCGTCGATAATGACAATTTTTTGTTCAGCAATAATATAATCGACATCTTTTTCCATTAAAAGATGGGCGCGAAATAGTTGTCTTAGGTTGTGGGCTCTCTCTTTTCGCTTGGAATCTTTCTCCCGTAAAACCACTTTTTGCTGGATTTTGTCTTCTTCGGAAGCATCTGCATTACTGTCGATTTCTGCATATTCATGTCCTAAGTCGAGCATGACAAAGTCTTCTGTATTAGCTCCACTTCCCCATGCGTGTATCCCTTTGTCGGTGATCTCATACTCATTTGCACGTTCATCCACGATGATATAGAGCCCAGCTAACGCTTCTTGCTTTTCCTCTTTATTGGGCTCTGCGTAATAATAAGTATCCCACTTTTCAATATTGGATCTTAACCCTGGATTTTCTTTAATCTTTTTCAAGATATTGTTTTGGGGCATCCCTTTTCCAACAAGCCACAATTTTTGGTAAGCTTCACTTTCCTCTTTCTCTTCCTCTTTTGTAAGTTTAGGGGGAAGGTCTTCTAATTGTTTCAAATGATCGAGAATTTTCCTTGCATCTGATGCTAATCGATTGCAATAGTCCCGCTGCAAGCGGACAACTTGGGAAACATTGTCTTTGAGCTCGTCGTACATTTGGCGAGAGGATCCTGATGGGCCTGAAATAATTAAAGGGGTTCTAGCTTCATCGATTAATATAGAGTCAACTTCATCGATAATCGCAAAGAAATGATTCCGTTGACATTGGTCTTCTTTGCTCTGAGCCATCGAATTATCGCGTAAATAGTCAAAGCCGAATTCTGAAGAAGTTCCATAGAGAATGTCAGAGGTGTAAACACTTTTTCGCAAATGTTGGGGAGTGCTGTTTGTCAATACTCCAACTGATAGTCCGAGCCAGCTGAAAATTGGTCCAACCCATTCAGAGTCCCTTTGAGCAAGGTAGTCATTAACGGTTACGAGATGGACAGATTTACCGGAAAGGGCGTTAAGGTAAAGGGGCATCGATGCTGTAAGAGTTTTTCCTTCCCCTGTTTGCATCTCAGCAATAGCGCCATAATGCATGGCGATAGCGCCCAAGATTTGTACATCATAGGGGACCATGTCCCATTTTTGATTGTACCCGGAGACGTGGACATCTTGACCGCAGAGGCGGCGGCAAGCCCCTTTTACAGCAGCATAGGCCTCAGGAAGAAGCTCGTCTAAAGATTCTCCGTTTTGATAACGTAGTTGAAATTCTTTAGTTTTTTGTCGGAGTTCGTCATCAGAAAGAGTCTTAAAGCGCTCATCGTAAGCGTTAACCTTCGAAACAATTTTTCGATATTTATTTAAAATTCTTTCTTGGGCTGTGCCAAATATTTTTTTTATTATTCCAAACATAATAAAGTTCCTTTATAGCTTAAACGTATATTCTAACGTCTAAACTATTTATGCGCGACATCTATTATATCGATCGGGTGACACAAAAGGAGGAAAAGGAGGAGGTCTATGGGAAGTTTTTTCTCGAAATTCTCTATGGAAATCGATGGTATGAAAGACTCATCTCTCTGATACTACTTCCCCTAACCGCACAAACCCATATCACCTCTGGGTTATACGGGTATTTTCAAAAAACTTCTTGTAGCAAGAAGAAGGTTCTTCCTTTTATTAAAAAATATTCTATTGATTCTTCAGAGTTTTTAGATCCCCCTGAATCGTTTGCCTCGTTTAATGATTTTTTTATTCGTCGCCTAAAACCCTCTGCCCGTCCCATAGAGAACGGCAACGATGTGGCTATTTTGCCTGCCGATGCCCGCTATCTCGTCTATCAAAACATCGGAGAAGCAGAGGGGGTTTTCATTAAAGGAAAAAAGTTCTCTTTAGAAAAATTCCTACAAGATAGGCAGTTAGCAGAGAAATATATCAATGGCTCTATG
>JABDAY010000077.1 GCA_013288895.1 Chlamydiota bacterium
GCTGGTTGCAAAAACCAAAACGAGCAAGCGACCCTATTTGAACAAGAAAAAAATGTGAGTTTGAAACCGATCGTTGCAGTTGTCCCTATTATGGACAGGACTGCTAATAACATTCCCTGGAATTTGTCAGACGAACTCACCTCCTCGATTTATCGACGTCTCGCAAGCGATGAGCGGCTCTATCTTGTTAATATGCAAAAGACCCTCGCTGTCCTTAAAAAATTGGGGCCTGGAAACAATCCGTTTGGCGCTGATCTTGCGTGGATTAAACGAGCTTTTAGAGAAGATGAATTTGTGGCATTTCTAGAGTTGCTCGAACACGAAGAGATCCCTGTTAATGCTCAGAAAGCCTCCTCTTTGGAAAATTGCTCTGCAGAGCTCAATACCTCGATTAGAGTGCGCGTATTTGATTTAAGGGGAAAAGAGGCTAAAATTGTCCTTCAGGAATTAATTCACGACACTAATTTTATTCCGAGGCAGTTCACTCAATCCAACTTCTACCAAGTTGCATGGGGCAAAGACGGCTATGAGATTTCTCCACTAGGTTTAGCTCACGAGCAGCTCACCAAGGAGATCTCTTCCAGGATCGAAGACTATATCTGTAATGCCATGTCATGTAATGTCTGAGCTCATTGTAGAAAACATAGAGTTTATTGCCCTGTTTGGGTTTTTGTCCCTCCTCATAAATGCCTATGCATGGAAAAAGGGGGTTTATCGAATCCCTATTGAAGGGCAACCCCTAAACATCAATGTTCTTTATGTGCTTATTATCTTTGCCATTTTTTTGGGATCTACCCTTTTTCTCCCGTTAGTTTTTGGCAGTCAGCTTCAAATTTTGACACTTTTGGCTACGGCTTTGTTTCTTTATCTCTACTGCGCTACCCTTCACAAAAAACTCACAGAGCAAATCTGGAAAAGAAGCTCTTCAACCATTAAGCACGATTTATTTTTGGGGGCGATCAGCTGGGTTCTTGCCTTTCCCGTTGTTAGTTGCATAGGAGAGATCTGCGATCTGATCATTATCCTCTTTTTTGGAGAGCAGAACTACGAGCAGACCGCCGTACAATTTTTAAAAAGTAGCCTGGCTCACCCTCTTACCTTACTCTCTGCTGGTTTCACTATTCTTATCGCAGCACCTATCTTTGAAGAATTTCTCTTCAGAGGGGTTTTGCAAAATTGGTTTAAAAAGCATTTAGGTATTAAAGCTGCAATCCCTTTGACCTCCCTCTTCTTTGCCCTGTTTCATTTTTCCCCAATGCAGAATCTAGGCAATTTCTCTCTCACAGTATCCCTCTTTTTCCTCGGGTGTTTTTTAGGTTTTATTTATGAAAAAGAACGCTCGCTATATGCAAGCATTGGACTTCATGCAACATTTAATGCTATAAGCACATTACGTATTGCTCTTTTTCCGGAGGCATAAATTGAAAGTCGAAAGCTGTGGCATATCAGATATAGGCAACGTCCGTAAGAATAATGAAGATGTTTGGGCAGAAATGCCTGAAAAACAATTCTACGTCTTAGCCGATGGAATGGGCGGCCACAACGCTGGAGAAGTTGCGGCCAAAACTGCCGTAACCGATCTTTGCAAAGGGATAAAAGAGATCAGGCCCGAACCCTCTGAATTAAAAAAAATTATTTATACCGCCAACAAAAAAGTGTATGACCTTGCTGCTCACAGAAGTGACTTGCATGGGATGGGAACCACCCTCTGCTGTTTTTGGGTTTTCAAAAAGGAGCTCCTTTACGCCCACGTAGGAGACAGCCGGATTTATAGATACAGGGATGCATTAAAAAGACTCACTCAGGATCATTCGCTTAGGCAAGAGCTTCTCATTAAAGGGGAACTTAAAGAAAAGGACTTGTCCTCCTACCCCCATAAAAATATCATTACTAAGGCAATTGGGACCACCCCCTACGTAGAGCCCGATATCGGAGTAGATTCTATTGAAAAGGGAGATATTTATTTCCTTTGCTCAGATGGCCTAACCGACATGGTTACAGATATTGAGATCGAAGAAATTCTTAAGTCTGAAAATTCTATTGAAAAGGTCTGTGACGAGCTAGTTTCTCTTGCCAAATCTAACGGCGGCAGCGATAATATCACCATCGTGATGATTAGAATTAGCTAATATGATTTATTTAGACAATAACGCTACTACTCAGGTTCTCCCTGAAGTGCTCGATGTGATCCTCTCTGAGCTCTCAGGGGGCCCTGCCAACCCTTCGTCAAGTCATTTTTTTGGAAGGGAAGCCAAAAAAAAATTATCCGCAGCAAGGGAGCTCATAGCCGCCTACCTAAAAGCCAAGCCCCAGGAGATCCTCTTTACCTCAGGCGGTACAGAAGGGTTAAACCTCCTTCTGAGGCCAGCCAAAGAGCATATCATCACGTCTAATGTGGAACACTCGGCCGTATACAGAACCCTACAAGGGGATATCACCTATCTACCCGTAGGAACCTATGGCGCTGTCACCCCAGAGGCCGTAAAAGCTGCGATCACAGACAAAACGACCCTCATCGTCCTTAGCGCTGCGAATAATGAAACAGGGGTTAAAACCAACATCGAAGCCATTGGCAATATCGCTCTGCAAGCTAACATCCCCTTTATCGTCGATGGGGTTGCCCTCCTAGGCAAGGAGCACTTCACCATCCCTCCAGGAGTATCGGCCATGGTATTTTCAGGTCATAAAATCCATGCTCCCAAAGGGATCGGCTTTATTTATGTACGATCAAATTTCAAACTTGAGCCCCTTCTCACCGGAGGCGATCAGGAATTTTCTAAAAGAGCCGGCACAGAAAACCTTGCAGGAATCCTTGGGCTTGCAAAAGCCGTCGAACTCATCAATCCCGGGAAAATGGAAACTCTAAGAGATTATTTTGAAGATCAACTCAAAGGCAAAATCGAAATCAATGGCACAGGCCCCCGCATCTGCAATACCAGCAACCTCTCCTTCACAGGCGTGGATGGAGAAACCCTCCTTATTGGGCTCGACCAAGCGGGAATTGCAGCCTCGCACGGCTCTGCCTGCGCCTCTGGCGCCCTTGAGCCCTCACGCATCCTCCAAAACATGGGCCTGCCCAGACCCCGCGTCCTCTCCTCGCTCCGCTTCAGCCTATCGCGCTTCACCACACAGCAAGAGATTGATACGGTTATCCAAACGCTCTTGCGTTTGTGTAAATAATTTTTTCAAGATTACACTGAAGAATGATCTTATAGTGCGGCAGCACTTACTGATGTGGAGCCCCGCGTGCAGGACAACGACGAAGGAGTTTGCCGGAACGTGGGGAATGGGGCATCCTCATAGAACAAAGCTGCGGCAGCAGCGAAA
>JABDAY010000078.1 GCA_013288895.1 Chlamydiota bacterium
TTTAGGAACATATAGTGGTAAATTTAGTGGTAAATTGAAAGGACGGTTGTTATAACGTGAATAAAGGTTATTATAACGCGAATGCTGAATTTGCGCATTTCTTTTACGCATATTAATACGCTTTTGCGACCAAGAAGGGACATAATGCGATTTTCTAAAGATAAGCACTACTCTTGGTAGACGAGCAGCTTTTTCTCTCTGAGGAGCAACCTCTGGTTGAAGGGCAGCTTCTTCTGATTTTGTTTCAGTTAATTGAGGTGCATCTGGCAGGATTTCGACTTCATATTCACATTGCCTTACCCCTTTAAAACGGTCGATAAGCCATCCGAGCTTACCATCTCTAGGGAGAGGAATTACAACTTTATCCATTGTTTTTTTACCAGTCATTCCTGCAGTCGTATTCTCTATACGGGTTTTAGCGACTTGCCTGATAAGTGCGCATAGCTCGTCCCGTTTACCCTCTGGTAAGTCTAATACAGATGGAGCACCATTTAGTGGCTTAATTCTAATATCTGACATTTTTAATCTCCTAGTTATATTATTTCGTCTTATAAACTAATTATATAATAAATGTTATTATTCAGCAAGATATTTCTTAAGATTTTATAAAGATTTTAAACGGTTTATTTTAAAGAAGTTGCGGTTTTTGTCTGCCAAGGAAAGCGGTTACAAGTCTAACTTATTGGTTATAAGGCTTTTGAGGCGGCGGGAGGCTTGGTAGTGCTCGATGACGGGGTTGGGGGCATCCAGGAGGTCTTGCTTGTGGTCGAAGATCTTGGCATAGGCAAGGGGGAGAGGGGCTATTTTGGCGGTTTGCTGCTGGTCTTGTAGGGCATCGCGGAGGGAGATCTGGTCCCAGAATTCCACCCCGGGTTGTTTTGTTAAGAGGTGTTTCTTTGTTTGCCCGATCCAGGCTTGGAGGAGGAGGATGGCGGGCTTGGTATAATTGATGTAGAGGGTGCCTGAATTGACTTTAGAGGGGTGGTCTGCCGGAAGCTCATGGTTGATGCGCAGAGAGAAGTCCGCCTCGAAGGCGGGGATAATAGAGGGCTTTTGGGCAAAGACGGCATCAGCGTCGAGCCAAATAAGGGGCTTTTTGTATTCTTGAAGCTTTTGATAGATGAAAAAGGGTTTATAGGCGCAATTAAGCTCCCAGCTCCCAAAAGAATCTATCCCATCAATATCTGCTTTGACTCCAAATTTTTCACAAGACGCGATCAGGTTTTGCACCTCTAGCTGATAGAGGGTATTTTTCGTATAAAATGAAATAACCAAAGGAAATTGTGGCATTAAATTCTATATAATTAATAATTGCATTTATGTACATCATTCATGTCACATCGGAGCTTGCACCTATTGCCAAGGTTGGCGGTCTTGGCGACGTGGTTCATGGCCTTTCAAAGGAACTGATCAAGCTGGGCCACAAAGTCCAGGTCATCCTTCCCAAATACGACTGTCTTCAATTTGATAAAATTGAAAATCTAAAAGTTGAAGAAAGTGGGGTTTGGTCTGGAAAAACTGATGGGATAGATATCTTGCTCATCGAAGCGGATCACTATTTTAGTCGCGGAGCCGTTTATGGTGAAGCGGATGACACTACTAGGTTTGCCCATTTTTGTAGAACTGTTGTGGAATATCTCTTTAAAACTAAAAAACAGCCTGACGTTATTCATGTACATGATTGGCCTACAGCGCTTATTCCCGTTCTTTGCGGGCCAAAGATGAAAACTCTCTTAACCCTCCACAATATGGAGCATCAAGGAAAATGCTCCCCCTCAGTACTTACAAAACTAGGGCTTACTCCCGAAAAAATGGAAGATCCTTTGAATCACAAGCTCATCAACCTCCTGAAAGGGGGAATTGAATACGCAGACAAGATAACCACCGTCTCTCCTACTTACGAAAAAGAGATTATTTGTCCGGTTGGCGGCTTTGGGCTCGATAAAATCCTGTTAAAACACAAAAATAAGCTCACCGGTATTCTCAATGGAATTGACGAGACAGTTTGGGACTCGACAAACGATCCCCACCTCAGTGCAAAATTCTCTGCAAAAAATGTGAGGCAAGGCAAATTAGAAAACAAAAAACAGCTCCAAAGCCACTTTCAACTCAAACAGGAAAATGTCCCCGTTGTCGCGTCGGTCACAAGGCTAGTTTCCCAAAAGGCACCTAACCTCATCATCCATGCTATACAAAGGACCCTTGAGATAGGGGGACAGTTTATCCTCCTTGGCTCAGGATCTGCTGAAGAGAGAAAACCTTTCTTAAAGTTAAAACCTCATAAAAATCTCTCCATCAACCTCAATTATGATGAAGCGCTAGCGCATATCATTTTTGGAGGAGCTGACATGTTTGTTATCCCCTCTATGAACCGTGTGGGCTAACCCAAATGTTTGCCCTACATTATGGCACCATACCCGTAGCCCGCAAAACAGGGGGGCTTGCAGATACAGTCTTCGACGAGAAAAATGGTTTCACTTTCGATCATCCCGATATTCATGGAGTAGACTGGGCCCTCGATCGAGCCTTTGATTGGTACCTTAACGATCCTGAAAAATGGCTCGAGCTCATGCTAAATGGGATGAGTGCAGACTTCTCCTGGAAAAACCCGGCGTCTGAATACGTTAAAGTTTACAAGCAAATGTGCTGAAGTAAGAGAAAAAGATCGGGCACGCACGCGGGCACGGGCACGGGCACGAAAGAGGGAAAAGGTTAACCTTTCTTCTCCCTCCGGATTTCGTGCCCGTGCCCGTGCCCGCGTGCGTGCCCGGTCTTCTTCTTATTTTACTAAAGCTCTCTTGATAAACGAGCGATTGGCCACAATATATTCAAAGCCTGTGTAGAGGGTGTAGATGGCGCAGACGAGGACGCTGTAAAAGCTCCATGAGCGGAAAAGATCAAGCGAGAGGTAACCCATATAATAGGGGATCATGAGTAGGAGAATGAAGAATACTACGATGGCTTGCAAAACTGCTTTGATTTTACCGCTCATACGGGCGCCTAGAGTCACTCCTCGAAGAGCGCAAACTGTGCGCAGAGTGCTAATAATCGAGTCGCGGTAGAAGAAAACCAAAACTAAAACTAGAGGAAGATCGACCAGTCCCTGCGTAAAAGTAAGGAATACAGAGAGGCGAAAAATGCTATCTGCCATGGGGTCGATGAGCTTGCCTAAATCGGTCACCTGATTT
>JABDAY010000079.1 GCA_013288895.1 Chlamydiota bacterium
AGAAGCCATATTGTTCTAGCTTAGATATTATTTAAGATATTTAATAGAATTAAAATAGGAGTTTTACATGTCAGCTCGAAATCTCTAACGGGATAAAGATTAAATATATTTATTGATATTCGTATAAAGTAAATAATTAGCATTGATTTTTTTATTATTATTTAGTATAGTTAATAATAATCAACAAAAGGTTTATATGGCAGGTGAAGTAATAGCAAGAGGGGCAGCAGTGGTCCCCTATTTTCCAAGCGCAGGGCGTTTACTCATGAATAAACTGATCCTATCTAAGGACCCTCATCTGGTTGAGAATATTGAGTCTCTTCCCCTGGAAGTCAGGAGAGGGGTGAACGAGCTTGAATGGATGTTTGAGCCCAAAGCAGAAGATCGTGCTCGGATTGTTACCGCATTTCCCCGTCTTCATAGGTCTCGAATATCAGCAAAAGTTCAAAGAGATGTGTTGCCAAATGAAACGTTAATTAATATCTTTAGTTGTCTCGGAATACGGGAGATCGCCCGCGTTAAATCGATAAGCTGGCGCTGGTGCTGCAGCGCCAATACCACGATGAACAGGAGAGTGGGGCAACCTACGATGGACCTGCGTGATTTGGTAGAAGCAGCTCCATTTTTTGGCTGCCACGCAAGTGCAAATGATCGCTTTATTAGTGATATTTCTGCAATGTCCTCTTATTGTAAAATAAGAAAGCTTATTTTTAATGGATTTACTTCACAACTAGAACAGCTTGAAAGCCTGCCGCTTCAAGTAAGGAAAAGGATTAGAGAATTTTACATAGAATATGCTGAGTCCACCTCAAGGGCTCTTTCTCCTCTTCCAAATTTAGAAGCGCTGAGTCTAAATGCAACGGCATTAGAGGTTCCCTTAATCCTGCGCCTCTCTCCTCCACTAGCAAAGATCACAGTACGACATAATAATCTTCATTTCATCAGGCCTGCAGATTTTCTACTGCTTAAACAAAGTGGCCTTGCAATCGATTTGGCAGGAGAGGAAATCTCTTTTCCTGCTCTGATAGCACTTGCAAAAAGAGTGACTCCCGATGCCCAGGAACTGCATTTTGGAGCTCTTTCTTCTTATTGTCCAACTCTTCGAAAAATATGCACTGACAGATTAACGATCAAGACTGACAGATCAAGGATCAAGCAGGTTGAGCAGTTAAACTGTGTTGAGCAGTTAAGCTGTTTAGGAACTTTAAGCATTGATGTGCGCAGCAAGATAGACACCCTAGAATATACGGTAAAACGGACAAGAGTGGGTCATCATGCAATCTTTCAGTCCCTCGTTTCCCTTTTTCCCAATCTTAGTCATGTTACGATTAAGGGAGGTTGGGAATCTAAGCAAGGAATTCCATTTGATAATGAAATCCTTCTCATTATGGCAAACACATGTAAACAATTAAAAGAAATTTATTATTGGAATCAAAACGAAGTGGATCTTCGCTCCAGAGTTACTTCTGAGACACTAGAAAGGCTTCAGCGTAGATTTCAGGGTGATTTAGCGATAAATCTCCGCGTTTTTGGGAGCTATGATATGCTATCAAATTATGATCATGGCCCTTCTACTACTGACATCCACTCCCTTGTCGCATTGGCACAGATTTACGATCATTCGATAAACCAATTCACTTATTACACGCGCCACGATTTGAGTAAAATTGTTCCGTTTCTTGGGAAGATCACTCGCCTTAGAATCGCATTTATTGATTGGCATGAAGGTAGGCGTAAGCACACCACGGTTAACGGGCAAAATTCTTTTGCGACACTACCCCCCTCTGTAAGAAACAACATTGGACACCTTCTTGTTGATAGTACCACACAACCAGAACAACTCACTCAATTATATGCTTGGAGAAAAGATTTCTTTCCAAATGCCGTCATTCAACGCATATAGGGACCACATTATTTAGTATAGTTAACAAAAGGTTTATATGTCAGGTGAAGCAACAACAACGGTGGGCCCCTATCTTCCTAGCGCAGGGCGTTTACTCATGAATAAACTGATCCTATCTAAGGACCCTCATCTAGTTGAGAATATTGAGTCTCTTCCCCTGGAAGTCAGGAGAGGGGTGAACGAGCTTGAATGGATGTTTGAGCCCAAAGCAGAAGATCGTGCTCGGATTGTTACCGCATTTCCCCATCTTCATAGGTCTCGAATATCAACAAAAGTTCAAAGAGATGTGTTGCCAAATGAAACGTTAATTAATATCTTTAGTTGTTTCGGAACGCGGGAGATCGCCCGTGTTAAATCGATAAGCTGGCGCTGGTGCTGCAGCGCCAATACCACGATGAACAGAAGAGTAGGGCAACCTACAATGAGCCTGCATGATTTGGTAGAAGCAGCTCCATTCTATGGCTGCCGCGCAAGTGCAAATGATCGCTTTATTAGTGATATTTCTGCAATGTCTCCTTATTGTAAACTAAGAAAGCTTATTTTTAGTAGATTTTCCGGTAGTGTAAGACTATTTAAAACCCTAACGCCTAGAGTGAAAAAAGGAATTATAGCGCTTGAAGTAAGAGCTGGTGTTAAGAACAACGATCTTAAAGAAGTTCTTTTCTTTCTTCCAAATTTAGAAACATTGACCCTTAATAGTTTAGACATAGAAGTTCCCTTTATCTTGCGCTGTTGCAAACGACTAACAAAAATCACAGTACACGATCTGGAACCCATTAACTCCGCAGATTTTCAAGGGCTTAAGGAAAAAAATCTCGCGATTGATTTGGCAGGAGAAGAAATTTGGTTTGACACTTTGGCAGAGCTTGCAAGAAGGGTGACTCCCGGCATGGAGGAGCTGCATTTTGGAACTCTTTCTTCTTATTGCCCTACTCTTAGAAAAATACGCATTCATGTAATAAAAGCCGATCCAATTGATCAACTAAACCGCTTACAGACTCTAAGCTTTGGTGTGCGTGAACAGATAACCACGATTAAATACGATATAGACTATGTAGGAGTGGATCATCATGCTATCTTACGCTCTCTTATTCCCCTTTTTCCCAATCTTAGCACCGTTCAATTTGAAGGGTTTTTGGGAGACTCCCCACATCTTAGGGTTCATACAAACGGAGCATTTAATGATGAAACCCTCCTTTTTTTGGCAAACACATGTAAACAATTAAAAGAGGTGAATTATTACAGCAGACATGATTCAACCCTTTCTACCAGGGT
>JABDAY010000080.1 GCA_013288895.1 Chlamydiota bacterium
AATTATACAATTATGACTTATTCATAGACAAGAGAAACCGTTCTAATGGCCCTTGAATGTCAATAAAAGATTTTAAATTAATATAGGGGATAGTCACTGTATCAGGGCCATCTGCCCATCCTCCTACTCTATATGCTCGGAAAATAATCATTAAGCCCTTGTCTGTAAGAACAAAAATATCTAGATCATCTGAGGTAAGCTCTGGAGGACACTCCTTAAATGAAGAATAGTACCCATAACCAGAAGCTTTAAAATAATTTTCGCAATATTGAATGAGATACCGACGATAGTCGCTTCCTTTGATGAAAAGATCATCTAGTCTAAGTTCGGTAATGGAATCTTCTTTTAGCCAAAAATTTCTTCCCTTATAATAAGTACATCCATGACAGTCTCTCCCTTGAAAATCACAACCACATATGCTAATAAGATTAGCAGCTTGATAGACAGGGACCAGTTGGTAACTTAATGTACAACCATCATCCCATATTTCTTCTGTATGTTGCCACTGGCAATTGAAAGCACTAATCGTATCTTCGGTTCCCCAAGGAATCCATGCCTCCTCTGCAAAACAAGATAAGGAAAATAAATAGAGCAACAAAATATACATGCACAAATATTGTCTAAAATTTTTATTCCTGGCAAGAAACAATCATTTATACGATTGGGTACATTATTTTTTGCTTTGGAAGTATTCGTCGAGCTTGCCGTCGAAGAATTGGATGTTGCCTTGCTCGAAGGCTAAAATTTTGTTGGTGCCGTTATTGAGGAGATCCCTGTCATGGCTGGCTATTAAAACGGTGCCTTGGAATTCGTTTACGGCCCAGGCAAGTGCAGAAACGGCTTCCAGGTCGAGATGATTATTGGGCTCATCCAGAATGAGGACATTGTAGTTGCAGAGCATCAATCCGCCAATAATTAAACGGGCAGTTTCACCGCCTGAGAGGTGGGAGATTGGTTTGAAAGCATCATCGCCGCCAAAGAGCATCTTTCCTAGAATACTTCTAATCTCTTGATCGTAGACCCCTTCTTTTCTTTTTTTGAGCCATTCAAAAGCGGTCATGCTGCTTTTCTTGTCGATCACCTCATCGTGATTTTGGGGAAAATACCCAATTTGTATTTGGTGGCCGAGCTCAATTTTTCCGCTATCTTGAGGAAGAACCCCTGCGAGCATTTTAAGAAGGGTGGTTTTCCCTTGTCCATTGTTTCCAATAAGACCAATTTTATCCCCTTTTAAAACATCCATAGTCAGAGATTTAATGACAGGCTTTTCGTCATAGCTTTTGCTGAGCTTTTCTATTTTGTAGACGATTTGCCCAGAAGGTCTTTCGGGAGGATAGAATCGGATATAGGGGCGTTGAATATTCGATTTTTTAAGCTCTTGGGGTTGCAGCCGCTCAATTTCTCTGATCCTCGATTGGACTTGGCTAGCTCTTGTTCCTGCTCCGAAACGAGCGACAAATTCATTTAGCTGGGAGATCTTTTTTTCCTTCGACTTATTTTCCTCTTCTGTCCGGTCGCGCGCAGCGGTTTTGGTTACGAGCATCATATTGTAATTGCCGGGATAGATGATTAAAGTGTCGTAATCGATATCGGCAATATGGGTTGTGACTGCGTTTAAGAAGTGTCTATCATGGCTGACAACAACAAGGGTACCTTTGTATTCGTGCAGGAACCTCTCCAACCAGCCAATAGATTCCAGATCAAGGTGGTTTGTAGGTTCATCCAATAATAAGGCTTCAGGATTGCCGAAGAGAGCTTGACAAAGCATCACTCTAAATTGCTGGTCTGTGGGGATGGCGTGCATTTTTTGGTTATGGAGTTTAGAAGGGATTCCCATGCCGATAAGGAGAACCTCAGCTTCAGATTCAGCTTCATATCCATTTTCTTCCCCGATAATCTCTTCAATTTCGCCTAGTCTAATGCCTATCGCGTCTGTCATTTCCACTTCGTAGAGAGCATCTCTTTCTGCAAAGGCATCCCAAAGGCGTTTATTGCCCATGACAACAACATCGATCACTTTGAAATCTCTAAAGGCTTCGATATTTTGTTTTAAAAATCCTACTTTTTTGGGGAGGGTAACAGAGCCGCTTGTTGGTTCTTCAAGGCCCATGACGATTTTTAACAGTGTCGATTTACCGGAACCATTGGGGCCAGTAAGACCGTAGCGATTGCCTGTGCTGAAGGTCGCAGTGACGTTTTCAAAGAGGGTTCTTATCCCCATCTTTTTTGTAATGGCATTTAATGTAATCATGTCGAATATTGTATATATGCAAGGGGATTTAGATCAATTTCTAAACTATATGCAGGCAGTAAAAAATGCCTCTCCCCACACTTTGCGCAATTATAGGCTCGATTTGGAGGCTTTTTACACCTTTCTTGAGCTAGAAAAAATTCTTGATATCGATAAAAAAGCCATTCGCTCCTTTCTTGCTCACCTAAATTTAAAAAATGCTAAAAAAAGAACTATACTCCGCCGCCTCTCTTCCCTTCGCTCCTACTTCAAGTATCTTTCTAAAGAGAAAAAAATCACCCATAACCCTCTCGAAGAAATCGAAAGCCCCAAACTTGAAAAGCAGCTCCCCACCCCTCTTAACTATGAGCACATTGAGCGTCTTTTTTCTCAAGCGGATACAGCAACCCTGTTTGGCTTCAGAGACAGATGTGCGATGGAGCTTTTCTACAGCTCAGGACTACGCATCTCCGAGCTCATAGGGCTAAATCAACAAGACTTTGACCCCGCAAACTTTACCCTCAGGGTTAAAGGGAAGGGGAAAAAAGAAAGAGTCCTACCAGTCACCAAAAATGCCTCCGAGTGGCTAAAGAACTACATCTCCCATCCCGAACGGGAAGAAGTTGACCCTCACGCTATCTTCCTCAATAAATACGGCAAAAGGCTCACCGTCCGCTCCCTAGACCGCCTCTTCAAGCAATACCTCGCGCAAAGCGGCCTCTCCGGCCGGATCACCCCCCACACGATCCGCCACACCATCGCCACCCACTGGCTCGAAAAGGGGATGGACCTCAAAACCATCCAAATCCTCCTCGGCCACAGTTCCCTCGGCACCACCACCATCTACACCCAAGTCTCCAAGCGCCTCAAGAAAGAAGTCTACGACAAGGCGCACCCGTGGGGAGGGGGAGAAACG
>JABDAY010000081.1 GCA_013288895.1 Chlamydiota bacterium
CAAAATGGACACCATAACCTGCGGTTTAAGATCTAATATTTCAGTACTAATTACTTACTTGACTTGCCTGCATCTTTCCTTTCTGGTTCCTCAGGAGCTGCAGCGGCGGCAGTTACCACTTCACCTGCTGGTGGACTAGCTGGAGCTGGTACTACGGGAGAAGGAGTATCCTCGTTGCTTTCTCGCCCTCCACCGAGCTGGGTAAAGAGCTGGTTCCGCAAGGTTGCAATAACAGCATCCTTATCAGCGATAACAGCATCCTTAGCAGCGATTATCTTAGTAACTGCATCGCAGTCAAAAAAAGTCTCATTATTTTCACTATCCACTGTCTTGTAGACTAAATGCTCATATGCTTCCTGAGCAGTATAGGTAACTTCTTCGCCATTTTCGTCTATAAGCGATAACATACCTGCTTCTACTTCCGCTACTTCCCTTTTAGCTTGTATAGTTCGCTCTTGAGCTATCGCGGAGGCCCCTGTTGCGTCTGTCAATTGAATTTCTAATTCCGCTTTCTTTTGACTGAGAGATGCATTCTCCTGTAAGAGAGATGCAGTTTTAGTAGCTACTTCAGCCTTTACTCTGGCCTCGAAGGTCTTGTCTTGCTCATCTTTCTGCTTTTTTGCTTCTTTGTTTCTAGCAGCGTTAGCTAAAGCATAAGCGCAGAGGGATGTTAGGGCCATAGCGCCGACTGCTGTAGCGGCCATGATCAGACATCCGAATTTACCTGCAAGAGCATCACCGATTAAAGGCACTGCCTTCAGACTGTAGCCAGCACCGCTCATAGAAAGACCGACAATGCATAATATTATGCAAATAACCCCTAATGCGACGACAGTGACTGAAAGAGCTTTTTTGAATGCTTCACAGCATGAGTCTTTAGTCGGGGTAGAGCTTTCTTTCACAAGGGCTACTGTTCTGGGCCCCATAGCGCCTTTTGGTGAGTGTGCGGGTATTGGTGGGTGTGCAGGTAATGTTAATGCTGATGTTGCTGGTTGTGCTGATGATGATGACGATGCTGCTGCTGACATATATCCTCTTTTGGTTAAGGTTTTTGAGTGATGCTAAAGCTTACCAAAGATTGTGTTAATGCGTCATCAAGAATTCAAAATAAAATAATTATTAAGACATTGAATCATAGGCATTTAAAACATTTTCTATGCGCATTGTATACAAACAGTCGCTCATTTTACTGCCTGCACAACCATCCTTAAAACAAGGGCGACAAGAAAAATTTTGTGCTACGACGCGCGCTTTCGGATGCATCCAAGGGCCCCAATTGATTTCTGAGGTGGGGCCAAAAATGGCGATCACGGGGGTTTTTAAGGCGCTTGCCATATGAAGGGGGACAGAATCGACAGTGATTAAGCAGCTCGCCTTTTTAACAAGTGCGCCGAGTTCTTTAAGTGTCGTCTTACCGCCAAAGTTATGGACAGGAGGAATTTGACGCAAAATCTCTTCTAGCATGGCCATTTCTTTGGGATCGGAGCTTGAAGTGAGGGCGATCTTTTTTCCCCTTTTAAGAAGCTCATGAATTAATTCTACAAAAAATGAGGGTGGGGGGCACTTAAACATCCATCGGGATACAGGATGGATAAGAATATAATCTTCAATAGTCACTTTTTTCTCTGCATCAAAGGGGATCACAAATGTTAAGTCTCTTTCATGAAGCGTCGGAAAAATCCCTATGGCCCTTAATACGTCGAGATGTTTCTCAACGGTATGCCTTGGCTTATCTGCGTATTTTACAACGTGCGTGTAGGCTTTCATCTTCCCATCAATGCCCACTCTAATGGGACTATTGCAAAACTTCGCAACAATGGCTCCTCTATCCCCCTCTGTGAGATTGATCACCATAGAGTATTTTTCTTTTCTAAGCTTCCAAAGGAGGGCAAATTCTTTGGAAAGTTTTTTTAAGAGGGGGAGTTTTTTCCATTTCCTGTCGTAGAGAAAATATTTTGTTATCGCCAGATGCCCTTCAAGCATGGGAAGGGTATCCTCATAGATATAGGCATCTATCTGCGCATCCGGGAGTCTGTTTTTGAGAACGGAAAACAGGGGAGATGACAATAAAACGTCCCCATGATGGCGCATCTTAATGACAAGAATTTTATTTACATCCTTTAAATCTGGATAATTTCCGTAACTCATCTTGTGGATATATTACCCGATCCTTACAATAAAAGCCTTTCAGAAAATGTAAATTGGAGGAAACCCATGAGCAAAGAACAAACACTTTCTATTTTAAAGCCTGACTCTGTAGGAGCAAACAACATTGGTGGCATCATCGAGCTTTTTGAAGTCAATGGCCTCTGTGTCGTTGCGGCCAAAATGGTTCACTTAAGCAAAAAACAAGCTGAAGAATTTTATGCTATCCATGCAGAGCGTCCTTTCTATAACGATCTAGTATCCTTCATGATTTCTGGGCCTGTTTTAGTGATGGTACTTGAAGGTGAACAAGCAATTTCAAAAAACCGTGAGATCATGGGTTCTACAAATCCAACAGATGCAAAGCCAGGCACGGTGCGCGCTGAGTTTGCGGTGTC